>JANOKR010000279.1:0-5122 GCA_031419315.1 Betaproteobacteria bacterium | reverse complement strand
GCCGACCGAGGACCAGCCGCTGTCGGCCGACACCGCGGGCATCAGCGACGTCGATGGCCTGGGTGCCTTCAGCTTCGAGTGGCTGCGCGCGGGCTTGACCATCGCTGGGGCCAGCGCATCGACCTACACGCTCGGTGACGCCGATGTCGGCGCGCAAGTCTCGCTGCGCTTGAGTTTCACCGATGCGCAGGGCAGCAGCGAAGTCCTGACCAGCGCCGCAACCGCCGCGGTGGCCAACGTCAACGACGCGCCCACCGGCAGTGTGGTGATCGTCGGCAACGCGATCGAAGACGCGGTGCTGGTCGCCGAGACGAGCACGATCGCCGATGCCGACGGCCTCGGCAGCCTGACCTACGCGTGGTCGCGCAACGCTGTCCTGATCGCTGGCGCAACGACGTCGAGCTACACCCTCGGCGACGCCGATGTCGGGGCGGTGGTGCGCGCGCGGGTTTCGTGGACCGATGGCCAGGGATCGAACGAGTCGCTGCTCAGTGCCCTCACCGCTGCGGTGGCCAACATCAACGACCCCGCGACCGGCCTGCCGGTGATCGTCGGCAGCGCCGCACAAAACCAGACCCTCACGGTGGACACGACCGTCATCGCGGATCCCGACGGGCTTGGCGCGTTGGCCTATCGCTGGACACGCGACGGTGTCGATATCGTTGCGGCCACTGGCACGAGCTTGACCCTCGAAGATGCCGATGTCGGCGCGCAGATCCGGGTGCGCGTGAGCTATACCGACGCGCGTGGTTCGCCGGAGAGCCTGACCAGCGCGCCAACATCGACAGTGAGCAATGTCAACGACGCGCCGGCTGGCAGCGTGACCGTGAGCGACACCACGCCCGCGGTCGGCGTGGTGCAGACCTTGACGCACAACGTCACCGACGCCGACGGCATGCCTGCGCTGTTGCAAACTTTTTGGCAGTACACCACCAACAACGGTGCGCAATGGACTGACGTGAACCCGGCGGGTGCGTCTTTCCTGCTCACGGCCTTCTACGCGAATGCGCGATTTCGCGGCGTCGTCAGCTACACCGACAACCGCGGCACGGCCGAGTTGGTGACTTCGGCGATGACCAGCGCAGCGCCGCTGACATTCAACAATATCAACGGCACCAGCGCCGGCGAAACGCTGACTGGCACCTCGACGGCGGACCGCATCAGCGGCCTTGGCGGCAATGATTCGATCACTGGTGGCAACGGCTTCGACCTCTTGCTCGGTGGCGCCGGCAACGACACCTATGTCGTCAACAACGTTGCCGATGCGGTGGTCGAGGCTGGCGGCGAAGGCACCGACCTGGTTCAAAGTTCTGTCACCTGGACGCTGGGAACCGAGGTTGAGAACCTGACCCTCACCGGGTCTGGCGCGCTCAGCGGATTTGGCAATGCAGCCAACAACGTGATCGTCGGCAACAGCGGCGCCAACACCTTGCGCGGCGACCTCGGCAACGACAGCCTAAACGGCGGCACCGGCGCGGACAATCTGGCCGGTGGTGTCGGCAACGACAGCTACGTCGTCGACAACAACAGCGACGTGACCACTGAGCTGGCCGACGAAGGCATCGACATCGTCCAGGCGGCCCTGACCTGGACGCTCGGAGCCAACATCGAAAACCTGACCCTCAGCGGCAGCAGCAACATCAACGGCACCGGCAACATCCTGGCGAATCTGCTCACCGGCAACGGCGCCAACAACACCCTGAACGGCGGCGACGGCAACGACACGATCGCGGGCGGCGGCGGTGTTGACAACATCACTGGCGGTGCCGGCGCTGACTCCCTGAGCGGTGGCGCCGGGGTCGACACGTTCGTCTACTCGGCGCCCAGCCAGAGCGGTGTCGGCGTTTTGCTGCGCGACCTGATCACCGACTTTCTTAGTGGCAGCGACAAGATCAACCTGTCCGGTATCGACGCGAATACCGGCATCGCCAACAACCAGGCGTTCACCTTGATTGGTCAGACGAGCACCTTCACCGCGGCCGGCCAACTGGCGTATCACACCGAGCTCATCAGCGGGGTGACCTACACCGTGATCGAAGGCAATGTCGACGCCGATCTCGCGGCGGATTTCCAGATCGCGCTGCTCGGAACCTTCCTCTTTCCTGTCGGCTCTCCCGACATCACGCCCTGAGGCAGCCAGGCCGCGGTGCGGCGCGGCGCGGCGGCGCGACACATGCCCCACCGAGGCGCCAGCGAAGCGGCCCGTAAAATCGGCCACCTCATGCATGCCCCTGACGCACCGATCGAATCCCAACCACTTGAGCGGCTGATAACGCGCGCCGAATCGCTGCTCGTGCGGCTCGAAGCGATCCTGCCGCATGCCGCCACCGCGCCCGACTGGCAGGCCTCGGTGGCTTTTCGCTACCGCCGCCGCGGCACCGTGGGCGTGCTCGAGCCGGTGCGGCATGTCGCGACGATCCGCCTGGCCGAGTTGCGCGAGGTCGATGCGCAAAAAGAGCGCCTGGTGCGCAACACCGCGCAGTTTGTTGCCGGTCGCGGCGCCAACAATGTGCTGCTCACCGGCGCGCGCGGCACCGGGAAAAGTTCGCTGATCAAGGCCTGCCTGAACGAATACAGCGCACAAGGCCTGCGCCTGATCGAAGTCGACAAGGCCGAACTGATCGACTTGCCGGACCTCGTCGACCTGGTTGCCGAACGGCCGGAGAAATTCATCATCTACTGCGACGACCTGAGTTTTGACGAAGGCGAGCCGGGCTACAAGGCGCTGAAGTCGATCCTCGACGGCTCGGTGGCGCAGGCCAGCGACAACGTGCTCATCTACGCCACAAGCAACCGGCGCCACCTGCTGCCCGAGTACATGCAGGAAAACCTGAGCTACCAGCACACTGTAGACGGCGAGGTGCATCCGGGCGAGGTCATCGAAGAAAAGATTTCGCTGTCAGAGCGCTTCGGGTTGTGGATCAGTTTTTATCCCTTCACGCAAAACGAGTACCTGGCCATCGTCGCGCAGTGGTTGCGCCACTTTGGGCTGCATGAAAACGAGATCACCGCGGCACGCCAGGAATCATTGGTCTGGGCGCTCGAGCGTGGCTCGCGTTCAGGCCGGGTGGCGCAACAGTTTGCGCGTGACTACGTGGCGCGCCTCGGTGGCTAACGGCGCGCTTGAGTCGGCACGCGGCGACGGGCTCGACAGCGTGGCCCACGGCGAACGCCAGCCGGTGGACGTGGCGGTCGGCGTGCTGATCCGCCCCGATGGCCAGTTTTTGCTCACCAGCCGGCCGGCCGGCAAGGTCTTCGCCGGTTACTGGGAATTCCCCGGTGGCAAACTCGAGCCCGGCGAATCGGTCGAACAGGCGCTGCGCCGCGAGTTGCACGAAGAACTCGGCATCACGGTCGGCGCCGAGGCCGCCGCGGTGCAGGCCTGGAAGGTCGAGATCGTTGACTATCCGCATGCCCTGGTGCGCCTGCATTTTTGCAAGGTCTTTGCCTGGAGCGGCCGCTTCGAGATGCGCGAGCAGCAGTTGATGGCCTGGGAGACACTGCCTGTGCGCAGCGCGCCGGTGCTGCCCGGCACGGTGCCGGTGCTGGCGTGGTTCGCGGCCGAACGCGACTTTGTCGGCGCGACGCACCTGAGAGACTGAGAGTCTTTCGATCATGCCCGCTCATCACGCCACAAGGCGCCCGCTCGTCGTTGCAAATGCTCGCCATAGCCCGCGCTATGGCGGCGCTTTGCGCCTAGATCGGCCGCCTTCTGGCGTGCCGCTCGGGCACGCTCGAACGACCCTCAGCCTCTGAGCCACTAAACTGCCCGTCATGAGTTGGCTCGAAGAAATCCGCTGGGACCGCGATGGCTTGGTGCCGGTGATCGCCCAGGAAGTTGGCAGCAACGATGTGCTGATGTTTGCCTACATGAACCGCGCTGCGCTCGCCGCCACTGCCGACAGCGGCCAAGCGGTGTACTGGAGCCGCTCGCGGGCCCGCCTCTGGCACAAGGGCGAAGAGTCGGGGCACACCCAACATGTGCATGAGATCCGGCTGGATTGCGACAACGATGTCGTGCTGCTCACGGTGACCCAGGCCGGCCAGGGCGACGGGCAACCGTCGATTGCCTGCCACACCGGCCGCCACTCGTGTTTTTTCAAGCGCCTTGAAGACGGCGTTTGGAAGGCGATTGATCCGGTGCTCAAGGATCCGGCGTCGATCTACAAATGAGCCGCCCGCGATGAGTTCCGATCCAAACCCAAACCCAGAATCAAGCTCCGATGACACGCTGGCCCGTTTGGCCGCGGTCATTGCGGCGCGCCGCAATGCTGACCCCGAGCAGAGTTATGTCGCGCGCCTGTTTGCCAAGGGTGGTGATGCGCTGCTCAAGAAGGTCGGCGAAGAGGCCACCGAGGTTGTGATGGCGGCCAAGGACGGCAATGCCGCCAAGCTCGTCGGCGAAGTCGCCGATCTCTGGTTTCACACGATGCTGGTGCTCGAAGCCCATGGCCTGAAGCCGGCTGACGTGTTGGCCGAGCTGCGCCGCCGCGAAGGGCTTTCCGGGCTCGAAGAATTTGCCCTGCGCAAGGTGGATGCGCGAGACCGCGATGAAGGCCAAGCGAGATGACCATCGACGCCAACTGCATCTTCTGCAGAATAGTCGCCGGCCAGATTCCGGCGAAAAAAGCTTTTGAGGATGACGAACTTCTGGCCTTCCACGATATCCACCCGTGGGCGCCGGTGCATGTGCTGGTGATCCCAAAAGTGCATATCGCGACCTTGGCCAATAGCGGCCCGGAACATGCCGCGATGCTCGGCCGGATGCTGGCGCTGGCACCAAGACTGATGCGCGAGCTGGGTGTGACGAATGGTTTCCGCACGCTGATCAATACCGGGCCGGACGGCGGGCAAGAGGTCTACCACCTGCACATGCACGTCATGGGCGGTCCGCGGCCCTGGGTCAAAGGCTGATTGAAAAACAGGTATCGGGGCTCACCTAGAATCCCGGTTGCCCTTCAGGAGAAAGACTATGGGATCGTTCAGCATCTGGCATTGGCTGATCGTGTTGTTGGTGGTGGTGCTGATCTTCGGCACCAAGAAGCTCAAGAATATCGGCGCCGACGTGGGCGGCGCGGTCAAGGGCTTCAAGGACGGCGTCAAGGGCGCCAACGAGGCGGCC
>JANOKR010000278.1:0-21041 GCA_031419315.1 Betaproteobacteria bacterium | reverse complement strand
GGCGGTTTCGTATTCGACGTGCGCGGTGTTGATCGTGATGCCGCGCGCTTTTTCTTCCGGCGCCGCGTCGATCTGGTCGTAGGCCTTGGCCTCGCCGCCGAACTTGGCCGCCAGCACCGAGGTGATGGCCGCCGTCAGCGTGGTCTTGCCGTGGTCGACGTGACCAATCGTGCCGACGTTGACGTGCGGCTTGGTGCGTTCAAATTTACCTTTTGCCATTTCAGATTTCTCCAGGGAAAAGAGCGTGGCCGGTGGTTGGTTTTAGGTCTTCAGCAGGGTGCTGGTTCGTTCGCCACCGGCAGCGAACGGCCCCTGCTCGAAGACGCATGTAAACAGGACGGTGGGGTACCCTGCGGGAACCCCTTCAAGGTTGATTTTTACTTTGCCCTTGAGGTAATGATTGCCTCGGCGACGTTGCGCGGCGCCTCGCTGTAATGCTTGAACTCCATCGTGTACGTGGCGCGGCCCTGGCTCATGCTGCGCAGCGTGGTCGAGTAGCCAAACATTTCCGACAGCGGCACTTCGGCCTTGATGACCTTGCCGCCACCGGGCATGTCGTCCATGCCCTGGACCATGCCGCGGCGTGACGAGAGGTCACCCATCACCGAGCCGGCATAGTCTTCCGGGGTCTCGACTTCAACCGCCATCATCGGCTCCAGGATCACCGGGCTGGCCTTGCGGCAGCCGTCCTTGAAGCCGAAAGACGCGGCCATCTTGAACGCGTTTTCGTTCGAGTCGACCTCGTGGTACGAACCGAAGGTCAACGTGACCTTGACATCGACCACCGGGTAGCCCGCCAGCACGCCGTTGGGCAGCGAATCCTCGACCCCCTTCTTGACCGCGGGGATGAACTCGCGCGGCACGACGCCGCCCTTGATCGCGTCGACAAACTCGAAGCCCTTGCCCGGCTCCTGGGGCTCGACCTTCAACACGACATGGCCGTACTGGCCCTTGCCGCCTGACTGGCGCACAAACTTGCCTTCGACGTCTTCGACCATCTTGCGGATCGTCTCGCGGTAAGCCACCTGCGGCTTGCCGACATTGGCCTCGACGCCAAATTCGCGCTTCATGCGGTCGACGATGATTTCCAGGTGCAGCTCGCCCATGCCGGAAATGATCGTCTGGCCGCTCTCTTCATCGGTCTTGACGCGGAACGACGGGTCTTCCTGCGCCAGCCGGCCGAGTGCGACGCCCATCTTTTCCTGGTCGGCCTTGGTCTTGGGCTCCACCGCCTGGCTGATCACAGGCTCGGGGAAAACCATTCTTTCCAGCGTGATGATCGACGTCGGGTCGCACAGCGTCTCCCCAGTCGTCACATCTTTCAGGCCGACGCAGGCCGCGATGTCGCCGGCCAGGATTTCCTTGATTTCTTCACGCTGGTTGGCGTGCATCTGCAGGATGCGGCCGATGCGTTCTTTTTTGCCGCGGATCGGGTTGTAGACCGAATCGCCCGACTTGAGCACGCCGGAATACACACGCACAAACGTGAGCTGGCCGACATACGGGTCGGTCATCAGCTTGAACGCCAGCGCGGCAAACTTTTCGTCGTCGGCAGCGCGGCGCTCGGTCGGTTTGACATCGTCGTCCAGGCCCGGCACCGGTGGGATGTCGATCGGCGACGGCATGAATTCAATCACGCCGTCGAGCATGCGCTGTACGCCCTTGTTCTTGAACGCGGTGCCGCAGAACATCGGCTGGATCTCAGCGGCGATGGTGCGCGTGCGGATGCCGTGTTTGATCTCGGCCTCGGTCAGCTCGCCCGATTCCAGATATTTGTTCATCAGCTCTTCGCTGGCTTCGGCCGCCGCCTCGATCATGTTTTCGCGCCACTTCTGCGCGTCTTCGAGCAACTCGGCCGGGATCTCCTGGTAATCGAATTTCATGCCTTGCGAAGCCTCGTCCCAGATGATCGCTTTCATCTTGATGAGGTCGATCACGCCGGTGAAGTCTTCTTCGGCGCCGATCGGCACCACGATGGGCACCGGGTTGGCCTTCAGGCGCGACTTCATCTGGTCGTAGACCTTGAAGAAGTTGGCACCCGTGCGGTCCATTTTGTTCACAAAGGCCAGCCGCGGCACCTTGTACTTGTTGGCCTGGCGCCAGACGGTCTCCGACTGCGGCTGCACGCCGCCGACGGCGCAATAGACCATGCACGCGCCGTCGAGCACGCGCATCGAGCGCTCGACCTCAATCGTGAAGTCGACGTGGCCCGGGGTGTCGATGATGTTGATGCGGTGCTCGGGATGGTTCAGTTCCATGCCCTTCCAGAAGCAAGTCGTCGCCGCCGAGGTGATCGTGATGCCCCGCTCCTGCTCCTGCTCCATCCAGTCCATCGTGGCCGCGCCGTCGTGCACTTCACCGATCTTGTGATTGACACCCGTGTAGAACAGGATGCGTTCAGTGGTGGTGGTCTTGCCGGCATCGATGTGCGCGCTGATACCGATATTGCGGTAGCGATCGATGGGGGTCTTGCGGGCCATGATGAATCTCCAAATACATGCGCCGCCTGACGGGCTAGTACTAACCCGTGAGGCGGCCGGCTAGCGGGGTTTAGAAGCGGAAGTGCGAAAACGCCTTGTTCGCTTCGGCCATGCGGTGGACCTCGTCGCGCTTTTTCATCGCGCCGCCGCGGCCTTCGCTGGCTTCGAGCAACTCGTTGGCCAGGCGCGCGGCCATCGACTTCTCGCCGCGCTTGCGCGCCGCTTCTTTGAGCCAGCGCATTGCCAGCGCCTGGCGGCGCACCGGGCGGACTTCAACCGGCACCTGGTAGTTCGCACCACCGACGCGGCGCGACTTGACTTCGACCATTGGCTTGACGTTGTTCAGCGCGACCATGAAGACCTCGAGCGGGTCCTTGCCGATCTTCTTCTCGACCTGTTCGAGGGCGCCGTAAATGATGCGCTCAGCGACCGCCTTCTTGCCTGACTCCATGACGACGTTCATGAACTTGGACAGATCGATCGAACCAAATTTCGGGTCCGGCAGGATCTCGCGTTTGGGTACTTCGCGACGACGTGGCATGGCACTCTTCCTTCTTCAGCTTCAGTTGGCGCTGGCCTTCAAAAGACCGGGCCTCGAAGAACCACGGCAGGCGGGTTCTTCACTTACTCGACGCGAGCGGATTCCCGCGCCGAAAAAATCTTGACCGGCCGCAAGGCCGGGTTTCGAGTCGGGCGTGCGTTACGCCTTCTTGGGACGCTTCGCGCCGTACTTCGAGCGCGACTGCTTGCGGTCCTTGACCCCTTGCAGGTCGAGCGAGCCGCGCACGATGTGGTAACGCACACCGGGCAGGTCCTTGACGCGGCCGCCGCGCACGAGCACAACGCTGTGCTCTTGCAGGTTGTGGCCTTCACCGCCGATGTAGGAGATGACTTCCTGCTGGTTGGTCAGGCGCACCTTGGCGACCTTGCGCAGCGCCGAGTTCGGCTTCTTGGGCGTCGTCGTGTAGACGCGGGTGCAGACACCGCGGCGTTGTGGGTTGCCCTGCAGGGCCGGGGACTTCGACTTCACGGTCTCGGTCTGGCGACCTTGACGCACGAGTTGGTTGATGGTGGGCATCGCTTGGCGGTTCCGTCTGGATTCGTGGCTCGGCTTCATCGGCCCCATGCCAAGCGCTCCAGCGGGAGTGGGGCTCGATCCGCAGAACACCAATGTCTGGTGCCTGGCCCGTGACCCAGCCTTGGCAGCGGCCACAGTGGAGGTGGCCGCTCGGGTTGAGTCCGGTAGGATCAGCCGCTCAGCAAAGAGCGCGGCAGAACTTGCCGAAAAGCCTGCGATTGTATGCCGGAACACAGTCCCTCGCAAGAACACCGCACCGAACACTGCACCGAACAGCGCATCGACGCGCCCCTGCAAGGCCCGCACGGCGGTGGCCACGAAGCCGCGCCAACGCCTGCCGTGGTCCTCGATACCAACATCGTGCTCGACTGGTTCTGGTTCGCCGATGCGCGCGTGGCAGGTGTCGCCAGCGCGCTGCAATCGGGCACGCAACGCTGGGTCGCGACGCTGCCGATGCGCGCCGAGCTTGATCGTGTACTCGCACGCTTGCCGCCCTGGCGCCATGGTGTGACCCGAGAGCAGGTGCTTGCCGCATTCGATCGCCACGTGTCCATCGTCGATATCGCGCCGCCGGCCTTCGGCCTGCACTGCACCGACGCCGACGACCAGCCGTTCATCGACCTGGCGATCCACGCCGGCGCACGCTGGCTGTTCAGCCGCGACCGCGCGGTGCTCAAGCTGGCGCGCCGCGCCGCCACATTCGGTTGCTCGATCGCCGCCCCGGAGCAGTTGCTCAAGGCGTGAATCGCGCCCGGCATTTGATGCCGGCCGGAATCTCGCCTTTGGGATTGGGCAGCTCGAGCCGCACGCCAAACGTGCCGCTGGCTGAATCGACAACCCGGTCGACGATTGCCACTGTCGCTGGATACCGCCCGCTGAGCGGCGCCTCGGCGTCGACGATCGCTTTGGATCCCGGCTTGAGCTTGCCGTACATCGCCACCGGCAGCACGACCTCAACCCGCAGCGGATGGGTCTGTGCCAGGCGCAGGATCGGCCGCGCGCCTTCGCCGGCCTGCGCCACTTCGCCGACACCTTGCAGCCGCTCGGTGACGACGCCTGCGAAGGGGCTGCGCAGACGGCGTTGGTCGACCAGTTCGGTCAGCCGGCGCTGCTCGATCACTGCCAGCCGTTGGTTGTCCTTGGCTTCGACCAGGTTCGCTTCGGCCACGCGCATCTCGGCCAGCGAATCGTCGCGGTCCTGGTGGGCGATGAACTTCTCTTTGACGAGCTCGTCGCGGCGCTGGAATTTTTCCTTCGTCGCCAGCATCCGGCTCTCGGCGCTTTTGAGCTGACCCTCCATCACTGCCCGGTAGCGCGCGCCTTCGAGCGCGGCGCGTTCGGCCGCGGTATCGAGCTCGACCAGGATCTGCCCCTTGCGCACCTCGGAGCCGCGCTCGACGTGGATGACATCGATGCGGCCTTCGATCGCGCTGCGCAACTCGATGCGCTGCATCGGCTCGATCAGGCAGGCGTGGCCCGCATCAGTCGGCTGCGCGCTTGCCCCCGGCGGCAGCGCAAGGGCTGCCAGACATGCGGCCGAGACCACAGAGAACAGTGCGTGCTTCATACGGGCGTACCTGAAATAGACAACATCTGGTCGAGGTTTCGATCTTGCTTGAGCGTATCGCGCCGCGTGCGGGCGTGCATCGCTTCGGCACGCGATTGCGCCGCGCTGCGCGTGCGGCCGAGCCACAGCGCGGCGGCATCGGGCTGCGCACCATGCGCCCAGCGCAGCATCTTCAATTCGGCATCGCCATGTTGGCGGAACAATTCGTCGTCCAGGCTGACGATGGCCACCGCGGTGCCGGGGTCGCCCTGGCGCGCACAACGCCCGATGAGCTGGCGGTCAATGCGCGGCGACTCGTGAAATTCGGTCAGCACCACACACAGCCCGCCACCCGCAGCGATGTCAGGCCCGAGTGAAATATCGGTGCCGCGCCCGGCCATATTGGTGGCCACGGTGACCGCGCCGGCCAAACCGGCTCGCGCAATGATGGCCGCCTCTTCGGCGTCCTGGCGGGCATTCAACACCGCATGCGGCAGGCGATAACCATCCAGCACGCGGCTCAGGGCTTCCGACGCCGCGAGAGACCGGGTGCCCACCAGCACCGGCTGGCCGGCACGATGCCGCTCATCGACAAAACGCGCCACCTCGTCCCACTTGGCGGCCTCGTCGGCACACAGCCGGTCGCGCAGCCGCAGCCGCGCGCTCGGGCGGTGGGTGGGCACCGCAACCGTCTCGAGCCGATAGGTCGCAGCCAGCTCGCCGGCCATTTCGCGCGCGGTGCCGGTCATGCCGGCCAGACGCAGGTAGCGGCAGAAAAACCGCTGGTAGGTGATGCGCGCCAGGGTCTGGGTCTGCTCCGACAGCTCGACCGCTTCCTTGGTCTCGATCATCTGGTGCAGGCCCTGCTCCCAACTGCGCCCGGGCAGCACACGCCCGGTGTACTCGTCGATGATCTGGACCTTGTTTTCAGCGTCGACCAGGTACTGCTGGTCGCGCTTGAAAAGATGCGTCGCGCGCAGCGCCTGCACGAGCAGATGCTCACGGGCATGGGCTGCCGGCCAGGGCGCGCCAAGCCCGGCGCAGCGGCGCGCCGCCTCGTCGCGGCCGGCGTCGGTCAGGCGCAATTCGCGCCGCGCGGGGTCGATGACGTAGTGCTCTTCGGGCAGCAGTTGCGCTGCCAATGCCAGCGCCTGCGGCAGCGCCGCGGCGTAGTCCATCACGCCGGCCTTTTCGGCCAGGATCAGTGGCGTGCGAGCTTCGTCGATGAGGATGCTGTCGGCTTCGTCGATGATCGCGAAGTGCAGGCCGCGCAGCAGCAGCGCCGCGGCGTTGTCGCCAAACAGCCGGCGCGCGCGCAGCTGCGCGGCACTGGCACGGCCGCGCGCGGCAACGCGGTCACGCAGGTAGTCAAAAACAAGTTCCTTGTTCGTGCAGTAGGTGATGTCGGCGGCGTAGGCGGCCAGCCGGTCGTGGCGTTCGACGCCGTGGCGAACGACACCCACCTGCAGGCCCGCGAAGGCATACAGCGGCTGCAAGTGCTCGGCATCACGCCCGGCGAGATAGTCGTTGACGGTGACCACATGCACCGGCACACCGGCCAGCGCCGCCACGCAAGCCGCCAGCCCCGCCGTCAGCGTCTTGCCTTCACCGGTCTGCATCTCGGCCAGGCGGCCGCACAACAGAGTCATCGCGCCGAACAACTGCGCCGGATAGGGCTGCATGCCCAGCGTGCGCCGGGCCGCTTCGCCGGCGAGCAGCAGCACCCGGCGCAGCGCGGCCTCGTCGAGATCACGCGTCGCGGCGACGGCATCGCGGCGCAGTTGTTGGCGCAGGTCGTCGTCGCCAAGCGCGTGCAGCGCAGGGGTTTGATTTTCCAGCGCCGCGGCGAAACGCGCCACCTCACGCGCGGCGGGTGTCGCCAGCCAGCGCCTGACCTTGGAGGCCAAGCCCAGTGCCCAGCGATCGGGCGCCGAGGTTGACTTGTCTTCGCGCTCGGGGAACGCCGTACGTGCGAGTCGCAAGCTGCTAGACATGATCGTTAGGCATCGGTATCAATTCAAGCGCCGGCATCGCTGCGATCAATCCGTTAGACCTGGAAAAACGACAAAAACGCCCGCCGAAGCGCGCGCACCACACGCAGGCCAACGGCCTCGGGCGCATGCTCGAAGCGCACATGCACCCGGCTGCCCAGGTATCGATGCACCAGCTCGGCGGGCAGTTCGAGTTCGAACTCGAAGACCGACTCGATAGTCGTCAGCCCCTTGTTGTCGCGCGGATCGGTCGCGACCACACCGCCGCCCGAGCTGCCGAGCACCGCACTCGGCAACTGGCGCGCCGCCGCCGGCACACCACGCCGCATCTCGGCGCCGATCGTCTCGCCCGGCGCCTGCGGCAGGCGCACTTCAACCCCGCGCGTGCCCAGCCGCACCGGGTCGATATCGGCCTGCGTGACCACCACCCGCACCAGCGGCGCGTCGGCGGTGCGCAGATAACCCAGCACCTCGCCCTTGCGCACGAAGCGCCCGGGCAGGTCGGTCGGCCGGTCCATCATCAAGGTGCCGGCGGCCGCGGCGCGCAGCGTCAGGTGCTGGACTTCGTCTTCCAGCCGCGCCAGCGTGGCCTGTTCGCGCGCGGCCTCCTGCTCGAGCTGCTGCACCTTCGACTGCGACACCAGCCAGGCGGCATCGACTTGCGCCGAGATCTCTTCGACCCGCGCATGCTGGGCCTGGATGCGCGCCGCCAGGCCGGGCTCGACACTCTCGACCACCGCATCGCCGACCTGCACCGCAGCGCCCGGCGCGGCCAGCACCTGGCGCACAAAGCCCGCCGTCTCGGCGCGCAGGATGGCGCGCTCGGGCAACCACAACACCCCCTCGGCGTGGGTGTGGAAAGGCAGCGGCAGCACAAACAGCAGCAGCGCGAGCAGCACGCTGCCGATCGCAAACACATTGCGGATGCGCTTGCCGCGGTCGGCATATTGCGGCGCCGTGGCCAGCGCGCGCAGGCCCTTGAAGATCGGCCAGACCACGCCCTGCGCCACCGTCCAGATGCCAAACGCGACACCGAAGAGAAACAGCTTGCCGGCGATAAAAACCGCGATGCTCAACGATACAAACAAGCGGTAGACATACGACAGCGGCGCATAAAAAACAAACCAGCGCCGCTCGCCGGGGGTCGCTGCCGGCCGCTCCGGGTTCTTGACGCGGAAGACAAAAGCCTCGGTCAGGTATTGCCAATGCCGGTTGGCGCGGGTGCCCAGGTTGGGGATCTCGATCAGGTCGGCGAGGATGTAATAACCGTCGTAGCGCAGCAGCGGGTTGGCGTTGAAAAACAGCGTCGTCACACTCGCCAGCACGGCCACGTTGTAGGCGATCGACCGCGTTAGGCCGGGCTCCAGGCCGAGCCAGAAATAAAACGCGATCGCGGCGATGAAAAGCTCGGTCAGCATGCCCGCGGCACCAACCAGCGCACGCTGCCACTTGCTGACAAAGGCCGACGAATTGGAGACATCGACAAAAGGCACCGGGTAGCCGGCGAGCAGCATCACGCCGGTTTCATGGACCTCGCCGCCACGCAGTTTGCAGACCAGGCCGTGGCCGAGTTCATGCAGCACCTTGACCAGCGGGAAGAGCACCGCCAGCAGCAGCAGATTGCCGGTGCCGAGCAGTTGTTCGTTGACATTCAGCGTCAGCGATTTCCACTGCGAAGGCAGCAAGATCAGCGCCGGCAGCACCACCGCCAGCCAGACCATCACGCCGGCCCAGCCGTCGAGCGGGCGCAACCAACGGGCCAGCGCGGTGAGCAGCCGGTCGGGGTCGTAGAGCGGGATGCGCAGCGCGACCGGGTTCGCCATCCGGCCCATCCATTTGCGGCGCTCGTGTTTGGTTCGGCGCTCGAAGAGCTCGGCGGTATCGGGTGTCACGTCGGCGAGCACCAGATCCGACGCATGCAACTGGCCGAGCAGGCGGATGACATCGTCCTGCGTTGGCGTGCTGTCATCAACCTTCTCGGTGAGCAGCGTCCAGATCGTACGCATATCGCGGCGGCCGTCCATCAGATGGATGATCCGGTACGACGCAAAGTTGAAGCGGTGGTGGCGGCCACCGACGCGGTCTTCGAAGATGTACCAGACCTCGCCGCGGTATTCATGCCGGTGGATCTGGACATGGCCACGCAGGCGCGGCTTGATCTCGCGCACGCGGTACCAGTTGTTCGAAAGTAAGGGCCGCGTGCTCACGGTGCTGGTCGGTGTTCAGGTGCCTACGCGCGGCTCACGGCATCAACTTCCACCAGGCCAGCCGCGCCCAGTCGACAAGCGGGCGCGACCAGGCCCAGAGCAGGCTCGCCCGGCCGGCGTCGATCTTGCCGACACCTTCCATATTCGGGCTCAACTTCGGGGCGCCGGGTTGAAGTTCGGCCTCAACGCGGAAGTAGTTGCGGCCCTCTTCGGCCACTGACACCGGCGTCAGCTTCTTGACCGTGAAGGCGGTGTTCTGCCCGGGCAGGCTGGCCAGCACGAGTTCGCCGCTGGCGCCGACCTGGACATGGCCGATATCGCGCTCGTCAACCTTCAGGATCACGCGCCAGGAATCCAGCGGCGCGAGTTCGTAGAGCACCTTGCCCAACTCCAGCGGCGAGCCGAGCTGCTGCGACAAGTCACCCTTGACGACGATGCCGTCGAAGGGCGCGGTGACGAGCACACGCGCGATCTTGCCGAGCACCAGGTCGAGCTGCGCACGGGCCTGGTTGGCCTGCGCAGCGGCCAGCCGCTGGTCAACGCGGTTGCCCTTGGCCATCGCGTCGCGCTCCTTGCGCAGCGCGACCTCCAGCTCCGATTCCCAGCGCACTTTTTCGAGCAGCAGGTCTTTGTCTTCGAGGCGCGCCAGCAACTGCCCGGCCTTGACAGTGTCGCCAGCGCGCGCTGGCGCATCGCGCAAAAACCCCTCGAACGGCGCCACCACCGAGCGCTGCACCGAGCCTTCAACCAGCGCCTGCGCCGAGATCCGGAACGGCGCCGGGATGATCGCCAGCAGCACCAACAGCAGGGCCACTGCCCCCACCCCGAGCTTGATCGCCGGGTGGCCGCCATCGGTGGCCCAGCCCAGCCAGCGGCGCGCGGTGCGCAGCGATCGCGCGACGGCGCCTTGGCCGGCTTCGCGCTGCAATTCGAGCAGCGAGCCGAGCGCGAGCGCGAGGGTGTCGACATAGTCGGCCTCGGCCGCCGTGAAGGCACGGTCACGTTCGAGCAGCAGCACACCAGCGACTCGGTCAACGCCGATCAGCGGCACGCTGAGCAGCGCGCCGGCGCCTGATTCGTCGGCATAACGCCGGTGCGCAACACTGACTTGAGATGACGCAACCGATGACCCAACCGATGCCGCAGCCGATGAGGCCTGCGATGGTGCTTGCGACGCTGCCTGCGGTGACACCTGCGACGCCCCCTGCGCACCATCGACCACCGGCCAGACGATGCGCTGGCGTTGGTCAAAAGCCTCGTGCATGGCCTGCGCGGCGAGGTTGACCGCGCCGGCGCGCTCGTCAAAAACAGCGGCATGTGACAGCGCCAGAGTCTTCAGCGTCTTCTTGCCCCGCGACACTGCGAGCTGCACCTGGTGGCAGCCAAATTCGCGTGCCACGCGGTTCACCAGCGCCAGCGCGGCCTCTCTTTCACTGCGTTCATTTTGCAGCGCGAGCAGGGTGTCGAGCACAAACCGGCCTTGCTGCAGGCTGGCCAGCGCCTGGCCCGATTCACGCTGGCGCAGCAGGTCGAGCAACCAGCCGGCACCCCAATGGGTCAGGCGCAGCGCGCGCTCCAGCGCCGCGGCGTCGGCAGGGCCGAGGTCAAGCACGACAGCGCCGGCAAGCGCGTCGCGCAGCTCCAGCGGATAGGCCAGCCGCGCGTGCCCGAGTTCGTCGCTGCGCACGACACCCTCGCGGCTGCGCAGCGCTTCGGTCGCGATCTCGGACAAATAGCTCAGGTCACGTTCGGCCGGCAGTGCCGCGACGGGCGCAAAACTGCCATCGGGCTGGGCCAGCAGCACCAGCCCGGCACGCCCTTGCACGAGCGCGTTGACGAGCACCTCCAGCCACGCGGCACAGAGCTGTTCGGCGGTGGCCGCCTGGCCAAGCGAACGCCAGGCCTGGGCAGCGATGGTTTCAGAAAACGACGCGGACACGGCAGCCATCAGTCCCGATCTTGGCAATCCACAGCCGCCGACCTTAGCCTGCGCGCGGCGCTGCCGGGAAGCCCACGAACGCGGCGTTGTGCCGCACAAACACGCGCGGGCGTGACTTGTTTACTGCGGCTTGAGCAGCCGGTCGAGCCCGCGCAGGTCAAATTCGGTCAGCACGCCGGCCGCCGCCTTGAGCTGCAGACCCGCCACCAGCGTCTGGTAACGCGACGCGGCAAGATCCTTCTTCGTCGCGTAAAGCTGCTGCTCTGCGTTGAGCACATCGACGCGTGTGCGCACGCCGACTTCAAAACCCCGGCGGGTCGAGCGCACCTGTGTTTCGCTCGAACTTAAAGCCTGGCGCAGCGCAACGTGCAGCGCGCTGCCCGACTGCACGCCGAGGTAAGCCTGGCGTGAATCGAGCCGCGCCTGGCGGCGCGCATTGAGCAGCTCCTGCCGGGCGCGCTCGAGGTTGGCGACGGCCTCTCGGGAACGCGACAGCACCACACCGCCTTGGTAGACGCCAAAAGAAATGTCGACGCCGATCGAGCTGGAGCGCAGTGTCGACGGCCGGCCGGTGGTGCCAAAAGTACCGTTGCGGTTTTCGTTGTAGTTGAGCACGAGGTCGATCGTTGGCAGGTGCGCAGCGTCCTGACGGCTGACCTCGCGGCGCGCGATCTGCTCGGCGGTCAGGCCCAGCGCGACTTGCAAAGAATCGTCCGGTGCACGCTCGACCAGGGCCTTGAGGTGGCCTTCGCCGATGAGGTCGATCGCGGCCTGATCGTCGAGCAAGTCCAGCGCCGGCAAGTCCTGGTCGATCGACTTTTCCAGCGTGCGTCGCTTGAGTTCGAGATCGTTGCGCGCCGCGATCTCCTGCGCCACCGTGAGGTCGTGGCGCGACTGCGCTTCGTTGACGTCGGTGATCGGCGCCAGGCCGACTTCAAAACTGCGCCGTGCCTGCGCGAGCTGCTGTGCAAAAGCGCCCTTTTGCGCAGTCACGCTGCCCAGCGCGTCCTGCGCCTGCAGGACTTCAAAATAGCCCCGAGAGACCCGCAGCAGCAGCTCCTGTTCGGCGACTTTGAGTTGCTGCTCGGCCAGCAGCGCCTGCAACTCGGCCTGCGCATAGGTCTCGACGTTGACGCGGCGAAGCAGCGGCTGCGTCACATTCATCGACATCGAATTCGAGTCGTAGTTGCGGACCACGGTCAGGTCGTCCGCCGAGCCGCTGCCGATGATGTTGCTGTCGTTGGAGCGGTCATGGGCCTTGCGCCAATTGCCGGCCAGCGTGATCGTGGGTAGCAGGCCGGCACGGCCCTGGGCGACCTTCTCGCGCCCAGCCGCCACGGCCGCCTTGGCGGCCGCGAACTGGGCGTCGGAAGCGCGCGCCAGGTCGTAGATCTCACCCAGGCCCGCCGCGCCCGCGGGCGCCAGCAAAACGGCCAGCGCCGCTGTGACGGCCGCCCGCTGCCAGCGCGTCGCACCTTGAACTCGTTGATTCTCTGATCTTGTCGTTGCACGTTTCACTGACGGACCTCCACGGAAACTTTTAGTGCGCTGCTGCGGTTGCGATGATGCCGCATCCGCAACCACCGGTTGAACCCGGTCAAAGCCTGATGCTCCACCGGTTGGCAGCCGGCGCCAGCGTGCTGCGGTCGACCCAGCCGGCAAGCCAGCCCGGCGCGGCCGCGGCCTGCCGGCCGGCTTCAGCATTGCCAAAGTCAACGCCATCCATGCGCACCTTGACCGGCGCCCCAGCGTCGCCAGCCGCTGCACAATCGGCGTTCGGTTGCGGGTTCGGTTGCGGGTTCGCGCGCGGGCCGGTGCGGGCATTCAGCGCGCCACGCCGACGCCTTGCGGGCGCACCCCAGGGGCCGAAACTTGTCATCAGCGTCGCCGCACCGCCGAGACCACCCAGCACCGACCAACTCGAATCGGCAACCGCAGCCGCGGCATCGGCGCCGGCCCAGGGCAGCCCGGTGTCGCCGGATGCCGGCGCGCCGATGGCGCTGCCAACGACCTGCGGCCGCTGGACATTGAAGCGGGCCTTGAAGTCACCCCCCGGGCGGCCATCGTGGTCGCCGTCGAGCACTTGGCCGGCGGGTGTGGCAAAGCTGCCGTTGGCGGTGTGCAGCACCAGCGAATAGTCGCCGTCGAGCAGCAGGCCGCCTTCGGGCACAAAGACAAAACCGCCGCCATCGGGGTCGATGACGATCTGGCCGCGTACCGGGGCGCCGTTGCGCAGCACAAACACATCCACCGGCCGCAGCGGTTCACCTGCCGGCGTGCCGCGCACGAGGCGGTCAATATCCAGGCCCTGGCTGAAGCGGATGCGCAAGCCGCCGCCGGTGGCCACCGCCGAGCGCACATGCAGCGTGGCCGGCTGGCCGGCGGCCGTCGGGGCGCTTTCGATCAACGCGGCCATCGCCTCGGCGGTGATCGGGCCCGGCGGCAACGCGATCGTCGTCGGCAGGCTTTCGACCGTCGCCAGAGCGATCGCTTGCGAGAACAGGTGCGCCGTCTGGCCGACCAGCGCGACCGACAGATCGATGCCGAAACCCAATCCGCCGGGTGCCGGCACGCTCACCGGCGGCGCGGTCGGCAGCTCGGCGACAGCGGGGATCAGCTTGGAAATCACGCCGCGGTTGCTTGCCGCGTTCACGGTCAGCGTGTAGGGCGCGAAGATGCGCCAGTTGCCGTCCTGGTCGACGACCGTGACGCGGATCGCCAACTGGTCGGCCGGCCGCGAATAGATGTGCGTGGCGCGATTGGCGCCGGGCACCAGCGGGTCGGTGCTGCCATCGCCCCAGTCGATGAACCACGACAGCACCGGGTCGCCGCCAGCGTCGGCATGCGCCAAAGCCACTTCGTAGCGATCACCGACGCGGGTGGTCAGGGCGCCACTGATGAGCACCGTCGGGCCGACATTCGTGACGCGCACGGTGAAGCGTGTGAGATCCGAGGCGCCAGCGCTGTCGGTGGCGCGGATCGCGAAGCTGTAGTCGCGGTCGCCATCGGTGGCACGCCAGCTCAGGCGGCCGTTGGCGTCGATCGTCGCACCCGCGGGCCCTTGCTCGATCGCAAAGGCGAACGGCGGGCCGGAGTCGATATCGGTGACGGCCATCGTCAACGTGACGATCTCGCCTTCACCGACGCGGACATCGTCGAGCGGCCGGATCTTTGGCGCGTCATTGACCGGCAGCACGCCGAAGATCACGGTCGATTCGGCCAGTGAGGTGTCGACGCCGCCGGCGGCCACGCCGCCGTTGTCACGGACACGGAACCCCATGTTGGCGTAGGCCGTGCCGTTGGCATCGGCCGCGGGAACAAAGCGCAGCAGGCCGGCGTTGATGTCGGCGGCGCTCACCGCACGCGGCGCATTGATATCCACGCCAGTGAGTTGCAAACGCCCCTGTGCCGGCAGCCGCGTGATGAGCAGTTCGAGCAGCGTGTTGGCGGGGGTGTTGGTGGACGTGTTGGAAGGCGCGTCGGCAGCATCGGCAAAACCGAAGTCCGCCGCGACCAGCACCCGCGCCGAATCCTCGGCCAGCGTGACCACCGCGTCGGCTGCGGTCGGCGCGTCGTTGACCGAGCGCACTGTGATCAGCATCTCGGCGGCTGCGCTGTCGGCATCACCGTCGGTGGCACGGTACACGATGCGGTCGCTGCCGTTGAAGTTGGCGTTGGGTGTGTAGGTGAAGCTGCCGTCGGCGTTTTTCACCAGCGTGCCGTTCAGCGGGCCAGCGTCGATCAAGGTGCCCAGGACCGCACCTTCGACATCGCTGTCGTTGGCGCGCAGGTCGAAGCCGACGCTGCTGTCTTCATCGACGAGCGCATTGTCGGCACGCGCCACCGGCGCGTCGTTGACCGGCGTGACGGTGATGCTCACCGGCACCGGCGGGTTGTTGAACGGGCCGACCGCGCCGTCAGCCGCCAGGTAACTGAAGCTGTCGGCGCCGAAGTAGTTGGCCGCCGGGGTGTACGTGACGGTACCGTCGGCGTTGACAGCGACGCTGCCATGCGCCGGCGACACGACGATCTGCACTGTCAGCACATCACCATCGGCATCGACATCGTTGTTGCGCACGTCGAAGCTGATGGCGGTGTCCTCGGCCGTTTGCGCCAAGTCGGGCTGCGGCTGCGGCAGGTCGTTGACCGCCGCGACGTTTAGCGTCACGGTCGCCAGGTTCGACAGCGTATTGCCGTCGCTGACCTGGTAGGTGAACGTGTCAGTGCCGGAAAAGTTGGCTCTCGGCGCATAGCGGATGCTGCCGTCGGCGTTGCGCGTGAGCAGGCCGTTCGCCGGCCCGCTGACGACCACTGGCGCTGCCAGCGTGTCGCCTTCGACGTCGCTGTCGTTGGCGCGGACTTCGAAAGTGACACTGCCGTCTTCGACGAGGGCAACCACGTCGGCTGCGGCCAGCGGTGCGTCGTTGACCGGCGTCACCGTCAAGCTGACGATGACGGTGTCGGACAAGGCAACACCATCGCTGACGCGGTAGCTGAAGCTGTCGGCGCCAAAGTAGTTGGCGGTGGGCGAGTAGGTCACGCTGCCGTCGGCATTGAGCAGCACGCTGCCATGCTCCGGCCCGGCGACAAACTGCACCGTCAGCGGGTCACCGTCAACATCGCTGTCGTTGCCGCGAAGATCCAAAGTGAGCGCGGTGTCTTCGGCGGTCTGGGCCGCGTCGGGCTGGGCCAGCGGCAGGTCGTTGACTGCGGCGACGTTCAAGGTCACGACTGCCACGTCAGACAGCAGCGTGCCGTCACCGAGCTGGTAGCTGAACGAATCGACGCCGAAGAAATTGGCCGTGGGGGTGTAGCTGAAACTGCCGTCGGCATTGAGCACCAGGGCCCCGTTGAGCGGGCCCGTGACCACCGCCGGCACCGAAAGCGTGTCGCCTTCGGCATCGCTGTCGTTGCTGCGAACTTCGAAGCTGGCACTGCCGTCTTCGGCCAGCGCAATCACATCGGCCGCGGCCAACGGTGCGTCGTTGACCGGCGTCACGGTCAGGCTCACCGTCACCGGGTCGGAGAAGGTGATGCCGTCGCTGACGCGGTAGACAAAGCTGTCGGCGCCGGCGTAGTTGGCGTCGGGGGTGTAGCTGGCCTGCACGCCAGCCTGCGGCACCGGTCCCGCCGCCAGCACCAACGCGCCATGCGCCGGTCCACTCACGATCTGGATCACCAACACCGCAGTCGCATCGACATCGCTGTCGTTGCCGAGCAGGTCGACCAACACTGGCGTGTCCTCGGCCGTCGTCGCGGCATCGGGCTGCGCCACCGGCCTGTCGTTGACCGGGCGCACGGTGATCGTCACCGTTGCCGGCGAGGACAGCAGTTGGCCGTCGCTGACACGGTAGGTAAAGCTGTCGCTGCCGTTGAAGTTGGCCTCGGGCGAGTAGGTGAAGCTGCCGTCCTGGCCCGCGATCAACGTGCCGTGGGCGGGGCCGTCGACGAGCAGGGTGGTCAGCGGCTGCCCTTCGGGCTCGCTGTCGTTGGCGAGCACGGCGATGCGTGCCGAACCATCCTCGTCGACCGCCGCGGCATCGTCTTGCGCCACTGGCGGCAGGTCGACCCCATCGATGACGAAGCGCACATCGTCAAGCGTGACGCTGCTCGCCCGGTTGCCCAGGCCCAGCAGGTCGAAGGCCAGCGTGACGGCGCTGCCGGCGCTGATGGCGCTGATATCGATCGACACCGTCACCGGCGCCGACAGGTCGAGCAGACCGCCGTTGCGATTGACCAGCGTGCCGACCGTGACGCGGTCTGACGCGAATGTCTGGCCGTCAAGCTGGATATTCAGCAGCGCGTCGGTACCGGTGATTGGCGCGGTACCGGCGACGCTGACCTCGCCCTCGCCGTCGAGCAGCGCTACCTCGAAGGCATCTTCGGGGCCGTCGAGATTCGCTTGCAGGCCGATGTTGCGCAGCGTGAAGTTCAGCGCCAGCGCACCCGCGGGCACGACAAAGGTCTGCATCAGGCCGCTCATGACCTGCGCGTCCTCGCGCAGCACGGCCGCGCCGGATTCGACCGTGACATCACCGACCGCCTGCCAGCCGAAGCCCGGCGTGGCGCTGTTGGCGACATCAAATTTGCCATTCGCCAAATCGGCGGGCGCGGCGTTGAAGCTGAACAACGGCGCTACTGTCGTGCGGCCTTGCGCTTGGTCGGGAGCGCTACCCGAGAGTGCTGCCGATGGTGCCGAAAAAACGATATCAGTGAACTTGCGGCTGGCCCCGACAAGGGCTTGCGATGCCGCCAGGTTGTACGCCGCCACCAGATGCGTCACGGTGGTCGTCAAAGCCGTGCGGCCGGCCGCCGCACCGAGGTCGAGGTTGTCGGCCGGGTCGTCGAAGGCCCAGTTGAAGACCTGCTCCTGCGCCGGGTTCAGCACGATCCGGTTATCGAAGTCGCGCATGAAGGTGGCCGCTGTCAGCTGCGGCAGGCTGCCGGCGATGCCGTAGCTGTATTCGTCGTAGAAGCCCAGGTTGTGCGCGAACTCGTGAGCCACGACCCAGCCGTAGGTCTGGCCGAGGTTTTGCCGCGCCTGAGACAGGTTGGCGCCCGCGCCAGCCGCATTGCCCTGCTGGCGCATCATGCCGTCGACTACCAGCGTCATCGGCGTAGCGCCGTTGAAGCCACCCTTGCGGCTGGTATTCATCACCTGGTCAGCGACGAAGCGGACCTTCGCCGGCGACACGTCAGCGCGCAGCCTGAACTGACCGGCATTGACCGGATCGGGTTCGAAGATCGTCGAGGCGAGCTCGGTTTCGGCGATATCCTGGCCGGCGTAACTGCGCGCGCGGTTGTCGGCGGGCAGGCCACTGATGGGGAGGACATCGGGGTTGCCGTTCCACAGCGCCGCCGGGTCGTAGGGGTTGTTGATGAACTGGATCGGGTTGTCGCCGCCGTCCTTGAGCTTCATGTCGACCGAGCGCAGCGTGCGGCCAAAAATGCCGGTGGCCGGCGTCGAGCTGGTCCCCGGCGTGCCGAAGACACGCAAGAAGCCGGCCTCGAAGTCGGCCCACTCGGCGTCGCTGACCTTGTTCGGGAAGGCCTGGATCACAAATCGGTAGGCACCGCCGGCCGGCGGTGCCGGGTTGAGGATCGGGTTGCCCAACCCGTCAACGGTCCGGTTGCGCGGGTCGCTTGCAACGCCGTTCGGGTCATGCGCGGCCGGGTCGTCAAGGATGGTCTCGAACATTTCACGCAGGGTGTTGCTGCCGGTGTCCAGATTCAACTGCACGGTCTGCAGCGGCGTCGCCCGCGCCTTGAGCTTGTAGCTGCCCAGCACGCTGCCGAGGAAGCTGAATTCGAGCTTGCCTTCGAGCGGCTGCACTTCGTCGTCATCGGGCGCAAAGCGCAGGGACTTGTCGTCGGGCGCGGTGAATGCATCGTCGGAGCTGTCGTCGACGACGATATCCACGCCGCCGTCGTTCTTGAGCTTCACCGTGCGCACCTTGTCCTCGCGCGTATTGGCGATCTCGATCACGCCGTCGGTACGCGACGCGTCACCCTCGTCGAGGAAATAAAAGAGGTTGGCAGTCTCCTTGCCCACGGTCCCGCCGGCCTGGGTCACATCGACCACGATGTCGGCCGGCAGGAAGAGGAACTCCTCGTCGGTGAGCTGCGCCCGATACGGGTTGCCGCCGATCTGGCGCAACCCCACGCCGTAGTTCATGACGTAGGTCGCGCCCGGAGCCAGCACCTGGCCGGCGACGATCTGCACGTCGGCGCCGGTATTCAGCGGCGTCTGGCCGACGCCCGGGTTCAGCAGCAGCCAGTCATTGGCCTTGGCGGTGACCGTGATCGTGATCGGCGTCGATTCGCTGTTGCTGATGGTCAGCTTGTGCAGGTTGTCCGCAGTCGGCGCCGGCACCTTGTCGGTGAACAACAGCTTGCCGTCATAGAGCGAGCCGCTGTCGTCGATGAAAAAGTCCTTGCCGAACTCGATGCGGTCGATGAAGAGCTCGCTGTCGATGAAGTTGGGCAGGATGCTGCTGGGGTCGGGCGGTGCGGTCAGTTCGACGATCAGGCGGCCGACCTTGTCGGTGATGCCCGCCGGCAGCGCCAGGCGCACTTGGCCGAATGAACTGGTCGTGCTGCTGCCCACGGGTACCTGGCCGATGTCGATGCGTGCAGCGCCGACAGGCTCGAACCAGAAGCCGATGAAGTCGTTGGTGCTGGCGTCGCTGACCTTCATGTCGAAAGTCAGGTTCTTGACGTCCCCCGGCACGAAGAAGCGGTTGTGCGTGGCCGTCTCGTCGAACGAGTTGAAGACCAGGAAGTGGTTGCCGTTGATGACGTCAAGCTGGTCGTTGCCATCGTCGATCTCACCGCCGTGATACGACCAGCCGGGCACCGCGTCACCGACCGGGAAGCGCTGCGTGTTGTGCAGGTTGCCGTATTCAAAGTCGCCGTTGAAGATGACCGGCAGCGGGGTGGCGCGCTTGGGGGTCGTCAACGCGTCGTATTCGGTGTTGTCGGTTTTCGGGTCGACGCCGGCAAATCCGCTGTCGGGCCGCGTCGGCTTGCCACCACCGGTGTCGCTCCAGTACCAACCCGTGCCGATGCCTTCGAACATGCTGCCGCTGGTATAAAACGGCACGTTGTTGAACTTCAGCGGCGGCACGCTGTCGGTGGGCACACCCTCGTCGACAATGCGGCGCCAGATCGGCGTATCGGCGAATGTCAGGATCTCGGTGTCGGCGGTGCCCGCGTACCACTGCCAGACGCGACTGTGCGGCCCCCCGACCCGGTTGTCGGTGGTAAAACCGGCGCGGCCGTCGAGCAGAAGGTCGATGTCGGCGCCAGGCACGCTGGTGCCATTCGGCGTCACCGTCGGGTTGGTCATGCTTGCAACCCGCTGGTAGTAGTTGTCGAGGAAGCCGACGTTGTTCCAGTAGGTGACGTTGGGATCGCGGAAGTCGCTGAAATCGAGATAGTTGCTGGTCGTGCCGGAGTTCATCAGCCAGCTCTGCAGTTGGGCCTGACCTGCCAGCAAGGCCTGCTGGTGGGTCGCGTTCCAGGCCACCGAAGCCAGCGTCGTGAGGGCGCCGGTCAACAGCGACGAGGGCACGTTCAGCGACGGCTGGTTGAAGTCGTGTGGATCCAGCGTCGTCATGTGGATGCCGGTCACGTCGGGCCGGCGCACGCCCAGGCGTTGCACAATTTCGCTGTTGACCACCGTGCCACGGCTGTGGCCGACAAAGTGCAGCGGGCTCTTCAGCAGATTGCCGGCGGCGGCCTTGTCCAGCGCCGCCAGCGCGGCGAAGACCGAATCGGCGGCGGCTTCGGAAAAGCCGCTGTCGTTGATGTCGGATTCCTTGTTCCAGTCGATCAGCAGCACCACCGCCTTGCCGGCCTTCAGCGCGGCAGCGCCAAAAGCGTTGTTGGTCGGGTCGAACCACTCACCGGTGTTCTTGTTGTACTCCAGCACGACGCCGCCGCCGGAGGCGTCGACGATCAGGCGGGCGAGTTCGCGGAAGGGCTGCGGCGCCTTGTACGGCGAATCACCCCAGCTCACGCCGAGCTGGAAGCCATGTGTCAGCACCGTGACGCCGTTGAACAGCGGTGCATTCGCGGCCTGGATCGCAGCGCCGTCGAAGGTGGCGAAATCGCGGTAGACGCTGCCGTTGGATTTGAGCTCGACGCCCCAGTGGTAAGTCTGGCCCGCGGTCAGCAGCTTGGCGGTGGCCGCTGGCAGCGTGAACTCCAGTGACCCGGCATTGAAAACGGCCGAGGTGTAGATGCGATTCGGGTTCTTGTCGGCACCGGTATAACTGGGTGGCGTACCGGGCGAACTG
>JANOKR010000277.1:0-19380 GCA_031419315.1 Betaproteobacteria bacterium | reverse complement strand
GGTATCGGCCGCGCAGCGCGGGGTGGACAAGCAAAGCCGCCGAGAGCACGGTCATTGCGGCCGCGAACGCAGCCCAGGCCGTGCGCGACAGGGTCAACAACAAGACGCCGGTCGCCACCACCGACAGGATTGCGAGCGCGGCTCTGACGCGGCGTCGGTGGTCGGTGAACAGCGCGGCCAGGAACAACGGGATGAGCATCGCCAGGTACGCGCCAAACAGGTTCGGGTGACCGACCAGCCCGGACACGCGGTAGACACCCGTGGTGCTGAGGAAGACGCCATGATTGGAACCGGTCACGGTGTCGTTGGCCGGCTCGCCCAAAGCTTCCAGTCCGATGCCGCGCTCAAGCGTGTACTGCAACAACGCGATAGCGATGTTCATGGCCAGGCCGGCGCTGAGCGCGGCCAGCACATACTGGAAATGACGCTCGCGCACGCACTCGTTGACGACGACCACAAACAGCAGCCAGCACTTCAGCATGCGCACCATTTCGAACAGCGGCAGCATGCGATAGGGCCCCGCCAGCATCGAAACAAATCCGAGCGCAGCCAGGGCCAGCCACCACAGCGATACCGCCGGCACGCGCAACCCGCGGCGATAGCCAAAGAGCAGGTCGCGCGCCAAAAAGACGAGCAGCGGGACGATGAAGAAGTCCACTGCATCGATGCTGAATGAGGGCGCACCACCAACATGAACGCGGCGATCGAAGTTGATCGACAGGCCCAGGATCGCGGTGAACACCATGCCCACGAGCAGGAACAGCCGCGTGTTTCTCACCGCAGACAGCGCTACCGGCAGCAGGGTGGCCGCGATCAGGGCCAAGGCGTACAGCCGGTCCGCGCTGAAGGCCACGATCACCAGCAGCGCGGCCCACAGGCCCATGGCGGCGATCACCAGGGCCGGCATCAGCGCAGACATCGGCGCGGCCGCGGCACGCTGATCGGCATTGCGCATCGTCAGGCTATCCCATCTCTCCCGCCAGGATCACGCGGACATCGGCGATGCCGTTGTTGTGCATCAGCGTCTGGCAGTCGCTGATCGAGCGCATCAGAGTCTGGTGCTCCCGCACGACCACGAAAACGGCGTCGGCCTGCGCCGCGGCGCCGAGGTTGCGGGTGTCGGCAGCGACCGGCCCGGTCTGCATCAGGACATGCTGGTACCCTGACTTCAGACGCTTCAGCAGTGTTTGCAGGCGATCCAGATCGACCGACTCGCCGCCACTGCCAGCGGGCATCACGTCGACGCCGTCCTGCGCCGTGCGCTGGATGAAGTCTCGGCCGTCGCCGGCGTCGTCGCCCAATGCGTTGAGGTAGCCGGGTGCCGACGCCAGCCGCAGGCGCCCGCTGAGGCCGAGTCCGAGGTCACGTACCCGCGCATCCAGAAGCAGAACACGGCTATCGAGCTCGCGGCGCAGACAGTAAGCCAGCAGCAGGATGGTGTCGGCAGCGATGCGGTCGTCGTCGGGCGAAAAGAAGGCCAGGCAAGTGCCGCCTGCGCTGGTATCAAAATCGCGCTCGAGCAGCCGCGCCAGGTAGCGGTAGGTGCGCGACGCCGGCTCGCGCTCTTTCAGCACCGCGTCGCGCAGCCCCTCGTACCAGCTGCGCAGGCCGTCAAAGTCACGTGTCACGCGAGGGCCCCGAATACAAACGCTCGACAAAACGATCGTCGCGGTCGACGATGGCAAACAGCCGATGCGGCGACTCGGTTCGACCGAGCCGCCAACGGTTGGCGCGCAGGAAAACAAGGTCGAGCAGCAAGGCCCCGAACAAGCCCAGCACCAGGCCCCCTGCGGCCGCCGACGCGATGAGCAGCTTTGTATTTGGCCAGATCGGCTTTTCCGGCACGGACGCACCTTCGACGACGCGCATTGCCGGCGGCGCCGAACGTGCCGTGGCCATCGATACGGAAGCCAAAGTCAGCTTGTCATTCAGCCCGGCAGACTTGGTCTCCAACGTGCGCTGGCGGCGCTCGAACTCCTGATTGAGCTGCATCTTCGCCGGGATTCTGTCGAGGGTCGTGCGCACAAGCGCGAGTTCGTCCTGTTTGACCTTCAGCGCCGCGCGTGTCCCGGCGAGCAAGGACTCGGTGGCCAGGCGTTTGTTGCGCAGGATCTCGTAGGCGTCACCCGCCCGCTGAGAGTTGCGCACGACCACCGGTTGCCGGTTGTCTGCCAAGTCCGCCATGGCCGCGCCGATTTGCTGTTCCAGGTCGCGAACCTCGGGCGCATCGGGCTGAAACTGCTGGCGCAAAGCGGCGAGCCCCAATTCGAGTTTGAGCAATCGCTCCTTCGTGGCGTCGTCCTTGAAGACGCGGTCGCTCAACAAGCGCGGCGCTTCGCCCCGCAGTTGGATGTCCAGCACCGCCAGGGTCGACTCCTGGTCGGCGATCTGCGACTGCAACTCGGTGACGGCACTGCGCAGCGTCAGCCATTGCCCAATCTGGACCCGGTCCTTTTCGAACAGGAATACGGTGTCGGTAGCGGAGCGAAACTCTTTTATCTCGCGGTCGAGCTGGGCCAGCTCGGCGTGGGTTTTGTCGGCCTCCTTCCACAGGCTTGCATACGACTGCTCGGCCTCCTGGACATAACGCTCGCGGCGCTGCTCGAAGTAAACCTTGACGATCTCGTTGGCGATTTCGGCGCAACGTTCGTTCGAGCCCTTGACGATGAGCAGGCCGATATTGGCCTCGCCGACCTGGCGCACCGCAACACCGGCGCTGAAGTCGCTCATCACCTTGTAGCGTTCCAGCTCCTCGGGCGAGAGCTCGTACTTCTTCGGTGGCGTGCCGAGGATCCAGGCCTTGACGATGCGGTAGTTTTGGCCGACCCACGACTGCCCCCACAGGTGGGTGACGTAGCTTGTGAACGGGTGGTACATGTCTTCGTAGCGCAGGTCCAGGCGCTCGACCACCGCCTTGAGTACCGGCGGGCTGATCATCAGGGTGCCTTCGTCGGCCAGCGCTTCGCGGCGAAAGATATTCCAGCCCTGGTAGAACGAGGTGCGCGAGACGTCCTTGTCCGAGTCGGCGGCGATCATGACTTCGGCCTGGAAGGTCGGCGGCCAGATCCAGATATAGGTGGCCACCAGGCCGACCGTCAGGACCATGGTCAGGAAAATCACCCAGCGGTGGCCCACCGCCGCGCGGCGCAACGCCTGGTACGCGCCGCGCCACTCGAAAGTGTCGGCCTGGGGCAGATGTGGTACCGCCTCCGGCGTCGGGCTCGTCGACATCAGCGGGTCAGGTCGCGCAGGACGATGACGTTGAAAAGCGGCGCCATCAGCGTATTCAGGTCGGTCAACGCGCGCACGATCTGGCTTCGATAGCTCTCGGGCACGACGATCAGGTCGTTCGCCTTCAGGGCCACCGCGTTCAAGGCCAGGTAGACCTCCGCCTGGGTCGGCCGATCGCCGCTGACCTGAACCCTCATGGCCTCGAGAAAACCGTCCTCGTTGAGCCGGATCACCGAGACCGACGACGCTGCCGCGAGGCGAGTCGCGTCGCCCGACTGTGCCAATGCCTGCGCCACCGTCTTGGCCAGGCGCAGCGGCATCGCCCGTGGCGCGCCAATCTGGCCGACCAGGTACACGGTCGGCTCGGGCGGGTTCTCAACGATGATCGAGACGTCGACGTTTTTCAGTCGAGCTGAGAAGAGTTCGTTGAGACGCGCTGCGAGTTCGCGAGGTGTCTGACCCGCGGCCTTGACCTCGTTCAGCAGGGGCAGCGAAATCATGCCGTCGGCACGCACCACCGACTTGCGCGAAAACTCCGGGTGGCGGTAGACATGGACCTCGAGCTGGTCACCCGGCTGCAGCAGGTACGCGTGCTCGTAGCGCTTCAGCGCGTTCAGCACCTCGGTCGTCACCTCCAGCCGGGCGCCGCCCTCGGGACCCGCCAGCGTGCCGCAGGCGGCGACAAAAAGCACGAGCACGCCGGACATGATCCGGCGCGTTGCCGTTTGGCGGGGGCCGGGTGGTCCTGATCTCGCGATGCGCATAGGGCCATAACAGACTGGTTGGCAGCACAGAGTCTAGCGGCAAGCGTCCTGCGGCTAGACTCTACCGCGCTATCTTCGTACCGAAGCGATGGCCCCAAGCCTGCTGCTGCGCGCGCCTGCCGACCTATGCTCCCTCCTGGTGTTGACCACGATCAGCTCGAGCCTGCTGCGCCTGCCCGCATCCAGGTCTCGGTCGTGATTCCGGTTTTCAATCGTTCAGCAGAACTTGCCGATTGCTTGCGCGGCCTCGGCGCCCAGTCGCTTGCCCGCGGCCTGTTCGAGGTGGTGGTGGTCGACAACTGCTCGACCGAGGACCTCGGGCCCGTGGCCGAGGCGGCGCGGGCGCGATTCGGCTTGAACCTGCGTCTGGCGCGCACGCCCGTGAACAAGGGCCCGGCACCGGCACGCAATCTGGGCGTCTCGCTGGCCACCGCACCCTTGATCGCGTTCACCGACAGCGATTGCCGGCCCGACCCGCAATGGCTGCAAGCGGGCCTGCAGGTGATGCAGGACGCGGCCGTCGATTTCGCCACCGGCCCGGTGCGGGCCAAACCCGAACAGTCGCCGACGTTGACCTCGCGCATGACCTTCGAGAACCTCCAGGAGCACCCGACCTACCCGACCGCCAACCTCTTTGTGCGCCGCGGGGTGTTCCTGCAGCATCGCGGATTCGACCAAAGTCTGAGCTTTCGCGACCCACTGGATCGGACCGTCGAGTGCGCGGATACTGACTTTGCCTGGCGCGTGCTCGAAGCCGGCGGGAAGCACCGTTTCGCTGCCGAAGCCTCGGTCTGCCACGAGATCGAGCAGCAGGACCTGCTGCGCTGGATGCTCGACCCGACGCGAATATTCCTGCTGCCCGAACTGGTGCGCCGCCACCCCGGCCTGCGTCAGCGCCTGCTCAGTGCCGGGCTGTTCTTCTATCCCCGCGCCTGGCTGGTGCCGGCCGGGCTGGTGCTGCTGTTGATGCTCGCGCTCAGCGCGCCGGCATCGTTGATCGCCGCGCCGGTGCTCTTGCTGGCGCGCGCCGCGCAGCGTCGACGCACGCTGAACCCGGTCGTGTTGCTGTCGTTCTGCGCGCGCGCTTGTTTGAACGCGGTGCGGCTGTGCCTGATGCTCGTCGCGCTGCTCTATGGCAGCCTGCGCTTTCGCAGCCTGGTGCTGTGAGCGCCGGCAGCTCGCCCCGTTTTTTTCTTCGTCCGCCTCCGAAAGCCGAAGCCATGGCCTCCAAACAACTGCGCCTCCTTGGACTCCACGCGACCATCTTTGCCAACCGCAGCCGGGCCGGGGTCGAATTCTCGGTGCCGGTGGGCGGACTGCGGCGGGCCAGCCACGACCACGGTCAACTCGTTCCGACCTCGCCGCTGCCGGCGATCGTCGACGAGCCACTCGACGAAGCCGGCCGAGCCTTGGCGCGCCGCGTCGGTGAATTGAGCTGGTACCACACCATCGATCTCGGTCACGGTGTCGCCACGCCGGGCTTTTACGATCACCGCCCGATCCTGGACCACTACCAGTTGCCGCTCCGGCTCGACGGCCTGCGGGTGCTCGACGTCGCCTGCTTCGACGGCTTCTGGTCGTTCGAGTTCGAGCGGCGCGGTGCTGCCGAGGTGGTGGCGCTGGACATCGCGACGGCCCGCGAACTCGACCTGCCCTACGGCCGGCGCGATCGCATGAGCGAAGCCGAACTTGAGCGCCGCTTCGGGGCCGGCTTTGCGGTTGCGCATGAGGTGCTCGGTTCGCGCGTGAAGCATGTGCACTGCAACCTCTACGACCTAACGCCCGAGCTATTGGGCCAGTTCGACCTGGTGCACCTGGGCGACGTGTTGCTGCATCTTCGCGACCCCGCCCGGGCCCTGCACAATTTGCGCCGCGTCACTCGCGGCCGGGCCCTGATCTCCGACTGCATCTACCCCGACCTCGATCGCCATGGCGACCTGCCATTGATGCAGTACGACGGCGGCCGCGGCGACAACATCTGGTGGCGCTTCGGTGCCCAGGCGCTACAGCGGATGATCGGCGACGCTGGCTTCGAGCGGGTCACCGAAGCGGCGCGATTTCGTTATGGCCCGCGCGGCCAGCCGGCGTCGATGTGGCACGCCGTCTTCGACGCCAGGCCCTGATCGGCTCGGCGCGTCGGCAGCCTCAGCGGCCCCACCAGCGCGAAACCGCCGCGTCCTCATCCTGCGCGGCCATGCCGTCGGCGAGCCGGCGCAGCAACTGCGGATGATCACCCGAGAGCATCGCCACACGTTGCTGCAGAAACAACTGCCGCACCTGTGATTGACAGAAACCGGCACTGAGGACTTCGATCTCGAGTGCCGTCAAATCCGGGTGCCACAGATCGACGATCAGGATCGCGCGCCGCTCGCGACCCCGGTTCCAGACCTCGTGCTCGAAAGAGTCTTCGAAGGCCAGCACCCGCCCGGGCTGCCACCGCCGGGTCTGGGTGCCGACGCGGATCGCGCAACCGTCGGGCACCTCCAGGGCAAGGTGCAGGCGAAGACGCAGGTTGTCGACGCTGCAATGTGCGCGCAGATGTGAATCGGCCGCATGCACCGAGAACAAGGCGTCGCCCCAGGGGTAGGCCAGGCAGACCCGCGGCAGCGCGCGCAGCAGCGCGCAGGTGCGCGGGCAGCGCGACGGCGCGGCGTCCACCTCGACGCCCATGTGCCACAACATGTACACCGCCCAAAGGCGGTCCATCGCGGGCGGTTCGTAGTGCACCAGGTCGGCGTCTGCGAGCGCCGCGTATTCGTCGCGGATGAGCGTGCTCGCGGCCTCAAGCTGCGCGGCTGCGGCATACCCTGAGGCGTCATGCCAGGGCTGGTGCCGCAGACCCGGAAAGAGCGGATACGTCGGGTACTGCAGCGGATCGGCACGCGCTGCCGGCACCGGCGACGCCAAGCTGCGCAAGTAGGCCTTGACCCGGTCCAACTCGGCACCGCCGGCCAGCACCCGGTCGTAAAAACCGCCGCGCTGCATCGCGGCCAGGATCGCCGTCGACTTCACCATGCCTGCAGCCACGCTGCGTCCTCCCACACTGATCCGCGGCGCAGTTTAACCAGCGCGTGCAGGGCCTGTGGCAACATCGCTTCCCGATGTGTGCCGTCAATCCAGACGTCCTGCCATGACCGCGCCGCCGGCACTGCCCGATGGCTCGTCGGTGACCGTCGTGATCCCGACCTTCAACCGCGCCGCCGAATTGATGCGCGCCCTCGGCGCCCTGCAGGCTCAGACGGCGGCAGCCCTGCACGCGATCGTCGTCGACAACAGTTCGACCGACGACACCGAGGCCCGGGTGCGCGCCTGCATGCCGCACTGGCAAGGCCGCCTGCACTACCTGCGCAAGGATCCACAGGGGCCGGCAAGTGCGCGCAACCTCGGCCTGACCGCGGCGACGACGCCCTTGGTGCTGTTCCAGGACAGCGATGTCGAACTCGAGCCGCAGTGGGTCGAGCGCGCGCTGGGCCACTTTCAAAGTGACCCGCATCTGGCCGCCGCGGGTGGGCTGGTGATCTACGCCTTTGACCGCAGCCGGGTCAACGCCTACGGTGGTGATCTCGGCCGCATGGGCCTGGCCTGGGACATCGACGAAGGTGCCTTGCGCGCGACCGAGCGCGCTGGTGTCGGACGCATCTGGATCAATTGTTCGGCGATGCTGGTGCGCGCGCCGGTGGTACAGGCGGTCGGCGGCTTCGACGAGACCTTCTTTTACGGCTACGAGGATTCCGACCTCGGCTGGCGCCTGAATCTGGCCGGGCACCGCGTGGCGGTGTTCCCCGATCTCGCCGCGCTCCATCACGTCGACGCCGATGTCGGCGTCGCCCATCCGACGATCGTCTTTCACTATTGCAAGAACCGATTGCGCTCGCTGCTGCGCAATGCCGCGATGCCGAGCTTTATCGGGGCCCTCGGCGCGTATCTCGCCTACAGTGTCGTTGATCTGGTTTGGCGCGCGCCGCGCCGGCCGAAAATCGCAGCGCTGGTCTGGAACCTGCGGCGCTGGCGCCAAACCCTGGCGCTGCGCCGCCAGACCCAGGCCCAGCGCCAGGTGCCTGACACGACGGTCTTCGCCATCGGCGCCGGGCGCTGGTTGCCGCCGACCCCGCTCGGCAACCGGCGCCGCCGGCCGCTGCCCGGAGCAGACAAATCGATGGTCACGCCGGCAGACCGCCGCGACGATCGTGTCTGAGCGGAGCCCGCCCCTGCGCGGCCCTGCCCGGCGCCTGGTCGTGACCAACCCCTTTGTCTGGCCCTATGTGCGGCGCGGGTCTGAGCGGCTGGTAAACGACCTCAGCGCGTATCTTGCGCAGCGCGGCCACGAGGTCAGCGTGTTTGCGTCGGCGCCGGACGCGATGGTCGAAAAACGCGGCGACGTCACCTACCACCTGCTGCGCGAACGGCTCGGCCGTCGACCACGCCAGATCAACAGCCTGCACAGCTACGCCTGGCGACTGCCACGTCCGTTGGCCGACGCCGATGCGGATGCCGTTTTCTGTCTGAACTATTTCGACGCCTGGGCCGCATTGCGCGCGCGTCAGCGCCTGGGCGCGCGCCACCGCGTCATCTTTCAAGTCGTCGGGTTGCCGTCACGACGTTATTTTCGCGCCGTGCCGCTGGACGCCTGGTTCATGCACACCGCGCTGCATGCCGCCGACCGCGTCGTTGCGGTCAGCCGCTTTGCCGCGGACATGCTGGCCAGCGAGTTTGGCGTGCGTGCCGAGGTGCTGCCGGTGCCGGTGGTGATGCGCGAGTTCGAGGCGACCGCGCCGCTGGTCAGCGCGGCGGCCGACGCACCGGTCTTGCTCTTTGTCGGCGACGCCGATCAGCCGCGCAAAGGCGCCGCGCTGCTGTGTCGCGCCTTTGTCCAGGTGCGCGCCCGTCTGCCCGGCGCGAGACTGGTTTTTTCGGGGCAGGCCAGCGCGACCACGGTGGCGCGCTTGCTCGCCATGCCGGGCCTCGCGTCGGTGCGCAACAGCGTCGAGTTCCGCGGCCTGGGCGCGATTGACGAGCTGCCGGCGCTGTACCGTACCGCTTCGGTCACCGTGCTGCCGGCGGTGTTTGAGGCGCTCGGCATGGCCCTCATCGAGTCCCTGGCCAGTGGCACGCCGGTCGTCGCGGCACGCCACGGCGGCGCCCTGGACGTCGTTGTCGGCCCCCTGGTCGGCCAGCTCTTCGATCCCGGTCCCGGCGTCGAGCAAAGTGAAAACGAGGCCGGGCTCGTCGCGGCCATCATCGACACCGTCTCGCGTGGCAAGCCCGACAGCGTGCGCAGGGCCTGCGTCGATCGGGCGCGCCTGTTCAGCTGGGACATGCTTGGGCCGCGCTACGAAGCGCTGCTCGTCAACGCGCCATGATGGTTGACGCGCGCGCTGACCACGCCACGCCAGCGGCCGGCCTTCGGGTCAGCGTCATCGTGCCCACCCATGCGCGGGCAGCACTCGTGATGCGCCTGCTCGAATCGCTGGCTGGCCAAACGCTGGCGCCGGCGGCCTACGAAGTCATCGTTGTCCACAACTTCACCGATGACGGTACCGAGTCGCTGGTACGGGACTGGTGCGCGCAGCAGCCCTTTGTGGCGCGGTATTTCCGCAAGGACTACAAAGGCCCGGCACGCTCACGCGACTTCGGCGCACGCACCGCGAACGCAGCGGTGGTGGCGTTCATCGACGACGACTGCGTCGCCGGCCCGCAGTGGCTCGCTGAAGGGCTGGCGGCCTTTGACCATGGCGGTCAGCCCCATGTCGCCAGCACCGCCAGCGGGCAGCCGGCGCTGGTGCAGGGTCGCACCCTGGCGCTCGCACAACGCCCGGCGAGGTTTCCTTACCGCACGATCCAGATCGAGCAGTCGAGCATCTTTTTCGAGACCTGCAACATCTTCTACGACCGCGCCGTTTTCCTGCACATCGGCGGCTTCTCGCCCGACTTCCTGGACGCCTACTTCGGGGAGGACACCGACCTCGGCTGGAAGCTCGTGAGCGCCGGACATCCGGCGGTCTTCGCCCCCGCCGCCGTCGTCAGGCATGAGGTCCATGAGGTATCGCTGGCACACTGGATGTTCGAGCCCGCGCGCTTCGGCCGGTTGCCCGATCTCGTTCGACGCTACCCGGCGCTGCGTCGGCACATGATGTGGCGTTACTTCTTCAGCCGCGAAACCTTGCTCTTCAACGGCTTCGTGCTCGCGCTGCTGGTGTGTCTGTTGAGCCCGGCGATCGGCGGGGTTCTGCTGCTGGCCTACTGCATCGCACGCTACCGCACCGGCGCGCATGTCGGCTCGCCGGCGCTGCGTGTCGCCCGCGTCGTGATGGGCGTGCCTCGCGGCGCGGTGGCCTGGTGGTCCATGCTGCGCGGGTCCCTGCACTCGCGAACCTTGCTGCTATAACGAACGCCGACCATGCGCCGCCTCAGGATCCTGATCGTCCACGAGCGGTTTCCGCCCGACTTTGGCGGCGGCGGCGAATATATCGTGCTGCAGACGGCGCGCCAGCTGCTCGCCAATGGCCATGACGTGCGTGTGCTCGTCGCTGGCGACCCCGCGCTGACCGAGTTTGAGGGCGTGCCGACACAGCGCCTGCCGGTGTCCCGACAGCGCATGCTGTTTGCGACCCAAGCCGTGCTCGAAGCTGCCGCCGACGTCGACCTCATCTACGCCTTCACCAACTACGCGGTGTGGCCGGCCTGGCGCGCGGCGCGCCAACTTCGCAAGCCACTCGCGATCGGTGTGCTGGCGCTTTTTGACCGCGCCTGGCTCGACATGCGCGGGCCCTGGGTGGGGCGCCTGTTCCGCTTCGCCGAGCGCCGCATGCTGCGCCTGCCGGCGCAGTCGCGCATCTTCCTCAGCCAGGGCTCGCTGGATCTGGCCGCCCAACTCGGCCTGGGCAGCACCGTCGATGCCGTGGCCGAGCCTGGCGTTGATCTGCACCTGTACCAACCCGGCGCAAACAAAGACTGTGTTTTGTTCTCTGGCAAGCTCGATGTGCGCAAAGGTATCGGCACCCTGCTGCAGGTGGCGCAGTCGATGCCGCAGATTCCTTTTCGTGTCGTCGGCTGGGGCCCGCAATTTGACCGTTTGCGGCAACAGGCGCCGGCCAATGTTGAGTTTGTGCTGTACCGCGACAACCCACAGCTTGCGCTCGAGATGGCGCGCGCGCGGGTGTTTCTGTTCCCGACCAAGATCGAGACCTTCGGCCTCGTCGTGGTCGAAGCGATGGCGGCGGGTTGCGCCGTGATCTCGACCGCGCCGGTGCCCTTCGAAGGCATTCGTTTGCCGGGCGATGACCTCGACGCCGCTTGCCGCGCCTTGAGCGAACTCTGGGCCGATCCGCAGCGTTGCGCCGAGATCGGGCGGGCCAACCACGACATTGCCCAACAGTTCAACTGGCCCGCCTGCGCTGCCAAACTGGAGCGCATCTTTGCATCGATGCTGACCGCCGGCGTCGCCGTGCCCAAGCCATGAGGGTCGCGATCTACCACCCCTGGATTTACCTCAAGAGCGGGCTTGAGCGCACGATTCTGGAGCTGGCCCGACGCAGCCGTCACGAATGGATCCTGTATTCAAGCCACTATGACGCCGCGGGCAGCTACCCGGAGCTGCGATCGATGGGCGTGCGCCAGCTCGACACCGTGTCGGTGCAACGCAACTACGGCGCCGTGCTCGGCGCCGCCTGGCGCATCGCACGGACGCGCCTTCCCGATGACGGCGCACAGCTCCTGGTGCTGTGCTGCGATGGGGTCGGCAGCTTCATCACGCTGCGCAACCGCAGCCGCCCGATTCTGAATCTGTGCTTCACGCCCCTGCGCGCCGTCTACGACAACGAGTACCGGCAACGCCACCTTGAGCGCCAGGGCCGGCGGCGCTGGCTCGCGCGTGTCGTTGAAGCGGTGTACCGGCCGCTGGATCGCTGGCTGTGGCGCCGCTTCGACGCGGTGGTCTGCATCAGCGAGACGGTGCGCGAGCGGGTGCGCAGCGGCGGCCTGTGGCCCGGGCGGGAGCTGCCGGTGTATTACCCCGGCATCGACGCCGACAGGGTGCGGGCCAGCGCGGTCTTCGAGGACTTCTTCTTTCTGCCCGGTCGCGTCATGTGGACAAAAAATATCGAACTCGGCATCGAGGCCTTTTTGGCCTTCCGCAAGGCGACCGGGCGGCCCTTCCGGCTGCTCATCGCGGGTATGGTCGACCCCAAGGCCGGGCCTTACTTCGAACATCTGAAACGGCTCGCTGCCGCCGACGGCTCGATCGAGTTCCAGGTCGGCCCCAGCGACGCCCAGATGCACGAGAGTTACGAGCGCTGCACGGCGGTGCTCTTTACCGCGTTCAACGAAGACCTCGGTCTGACACCGATGGAGGCGATGGCCAGCGGCAAGCCCGTCATTGCGGTCGACCGTGGCGGGCCGCGCGAGGTCGTCAAGCATGGCGTCACCGGCTACCGTGTGGCTGCCGAACCCGCGGCCTTTGCCGCGGCGATGGCCGAACTCACCGCTGACCCCGGGCGTTGCCGCTCGATGGGCGCTGCCGGCATCGATCATGTCCGGCGCTTCACCTGGCAGCGTTTTGTCGCCGAGATGGACGACCTGATCGACACGCTCGTGCCGGCATCAGGCGAGCCGGCCGGCTGAGAGGCGGGCATGTTGCACCGTCGATCCGCGCGCCCAGGCACTCCGTTCGAGGCGACGTCATCGTGCCCAGGGCCTTGATCTGTGGCGTCAGCGGGCAGGACGGCGCCTATCTGGCGGCGCTTCTGCTCGACAAGGGCTACCAGGTGCATGGCACGACGCGGGATGTCGCGACACTGCCCTTGAGCAATCTGCGCGCGCTCGGTCTGCTGGATCGTGTGGCGATCACTTCGATGGCCCCGACCGACTATGGCAGCGTGCTCGCCGTGCTCGACCAGGTGGCGCCGGACGAGGTCTACTTACTCGCCGGTCAGACCTCGGTGGGCCTGTCGTACGAGCAACCGGTGGAAGCGGTGCAGAGCATCGTGCTGGGCACCTTGAACCTGCTCGAAGCGATGCGCTTTCGGCGCCGGCCGGTGCGCCTGTATCACGCCAGCTCGAGCGAGTGTTTCGGCGACATCGGGCGTAGCGCGGCGAATGAAGAGACGCCGTTCAGTCCACAAAGCCCCTACGCGGTAGCCAAGGCGTCGGCGCATTGGTTGGTCGCGAACTACCGCGCCGCTTACGGTTTGTATGCCTGCAACGGGATCCTCTTCAACCACGAGTCGCCGCTGAGGCCGCAGCGTTTTGTCACGCGCAAGGTGGTCGCCGCCGCAGCGCGGATTTGGCGCGGCGAACGCGAGCCGCTGCGCCTGGGCCGCCTGGACGTCGTGCGCGACTGGGGCTGGGCGCCGGAGTATGTCGAGTCGATGTGGGCGATGCTGCAGCAGCCGAGCCCGGCCGACCTGGTCATCGCCACGGGCACCTCAAGCCCGCTGTCGAGCCTGGTGGCGCAGGCATTTGACCAGTTCGGGCTGGACTGGCGCGACCATGTCGTCATCGATGCGGCCCTGGTGCGCCCGGCCGACCAGGCATGGAGCCAGGGCGACCCGCGTCGCGCTGCGGCACAACTGGGTTGGCAGTCTCGTTGCGACCTCGCCGAAATCGTGCGCCGGCTGTGTGACGCCGAGCGCCAGATCCCGTCGGCCGGCGCTACGCTGCGCGCGCGATGATCGGCTTGAAATACGCGATCGTTCGCTCCAGGCCGGTGTCCAGGTCGACCGACGGGGTCCAGCCGAGCTGGCTCTGCGCTCGCGTGATATCGGGGCGGCGCTGACGCGGGTCGTCGGTCGGCAGCGGCAGGCAGACCAGGGTCGATCTGGATCCGGTCAAGGCGATCACACGTTGCGCCAGTTCGCGCACCGGAATCTCGGTCGGGTTGCCCAAGTTGATCGGGCCGGTGATCTCGTCGGCTGAATTCATCAGGCGCAGCAGGCCGTCGACCAGGTCGGACACGAAGCAAAACGAACGCGTCTGCGAGCCGTTGCCGTAGATCGTGATCGGCTCGTTGCGCAGCGCCTGCACGATGAAGTTGGAGACGACGCGGCCGTCGTTCGGGTGCATGCGCGGGCCGTAGGTGTTGAAGATGCGCGCGACCTTGATGCGCAGCCGATGCTGGCGCCAGTAGTCGAAGAACAGCGTCTCGGCGCAACGCTTGCCTTCGTCGTAACAGGAGCGCGGGCCGATCGGGTTGACATTGCCCCAGTACGTCTCGGTCTGCGGATGTTCCGCGGGGTCGCCGTAGACCTCGCTCGTCGAGGCCTGCAGGATCTTGGCCTTCATGCGTTTGGCCAGCCCGAGCAGGTTGATCGCACCGTGCACGCTGACCTTGGTGGTCTGGACCGGATCGGATTGATAGTGCACGGGTGACGCCGGGCAGGCGAGATTGAAGATCTCGTCGACCTCGACGTAGAGCGGGAATGTCACGTCGTGGCGCATCAGCTCGAAGCGCGGGCTGGCACGCAGGGCCTCGATGTTGTCGCTGGTGCCGGTGTAAAAATTGTCCACACACAGGACATCGTGGCCGAGGCCCACCAGCGCCTCGCAAAGGTGCGAGCCGAGGAATCCGGCGCCACCCGTGACAAGAACCCGTTTGCGCGAACTGTAGCCATTCATGCTCGACCCCGGGGCTCAAGAAGACAGCGTCGATCGTACCCGCTGGGCGCGGGCTTGCGGCCACCGACCAACAGCCGCCGGCCGCTGCACAAGCTGCCGCGCACAGGTTGAAGACTGCGCTCTGGCCGCTTGCGCGGATGCGGTTGATGCCGAGGATGCCGAGGATGCCGGCGCCGTCCTATCCCGCCCCGCAACACCGACAGCATCGACAGCATCGACCTTGTCCACGCGCCGCGAAATTGACGGACCGGCGCGCAACCGCTTGGCGTCGAGCGGGAGGGTGTCGAAACGGGGGGCCGGCGCTTCGTTTGTGGTTGCTGTCATTGGCCGCATTTATCCGTCAGCGCGAACGTGAACGCCGGCACGGGCACGATTGCATCGTTGCACACCGCTAGAATCTTCGGCTGTTCGCGGCCGACGGCCACGCTGGAATCTCCTGGACTGTGCCTCTCTTGAAATCGCGTTCCTTTCGCATCGCCGGCTTGGTGGTGGCGGCCTTACTGGCGGGGCCTTTGGTGTTGCCGGCCGGTACCGCGATGGCACAAGGCACTGCGCCAGGCGATGCTGCAGTGACTGAAAGCGTGGGTGGGCCGATCCGCCTGCGTCAGCCCCAGGCGCCGGCTCGCGAGCCGCAGACCGATCGTGAGCCTGCCTTCCAACCCGCCACGCCAGCGGCAACGTACCGCCCGAGCGATTTCGAGATCTACGTCCGCCGCCTGGCCAACCAGAACGCCGACGATGAAAACGGCGTCCGGCGCCTGGGCGCCGAGCTCATCACCGGCGGTCGGGCCGACCTGCAAGACCAGGTTTCGCGGGTGCCTGGCGACTACCAGATCTCGTTTGGTGACGAGGTGCTGGTCACGATCTGGGGCTCGATCGACGCCGACCTGCGCTTGGTGGTGGACCGCAGCGGCCGGGTGTCGATCCCGCGCGTCGGCACTGTCCAGCTGGCCGGCGTCACGGTCGCCGAATTGCCGGCCGTGATCAGCCAGCGGGTGGGCCAGGTCTTCAAGAATTTCCAGCTCTCGGCCAGTGTTGGCCAGCTGCGCCAGATCCGTATCTACGTCACCGGTTTCACGGCGCGGCCAGGCGCCTACTCGGTGGGCGGGCTGTCGACGATCGTGAACGCACTCATGCGCGCTGGCGGCCCCACAGCGGCGGGCAGCCTGCGCATCGTCGAACTGCGGCGCGGCGGCAAGCTCGTGACGAACTTCGATTTCTACGATCTCATCGTGCGCGGCGACAGCACCGCCGACCGCCGCCTGCAGCCCGACGACATCGTGCACATCGGCGCGGTGGGGGCCCAGGTCGGGATCATCGGCAGCGTGAACAAACCCGCCGTGGTCGAGCTGAAGGCCGGCGAAACCGTGGCCGACATGCTGCGCATGGTCGGCGGCTTCACGGCGATTGCCGACCGCACGCGCCTGACTGTCGAACGGGTGGCGATCCGCAACGAGGCGCGCATCCTGACCTTGGGCCTGCCGCAGGAAAATGCCCAGGTCCCGGCCAGCGGCGACGTCTTTCGAGCCTTCAGCGCCGTCGATGCAATCGCCTCCAGCGAACGCCCCAACCGGCGCGTGCGCATCGAAGGCGAAGTCGCCGCGCCGGGTGAATATGTGCTGCCGCCCTCGAGTTCGGTACGCGATGCGCTGCTCGCGGCGGGCGGGCTCACGAAGTCGGCCTTCCTCTTTGGCACCGAACTCAACCGCGAAAACGTGCGCCTGACGCAGCAGGAAAATTACGAGCGCGCGCTGCGCGACCTGGAAACCGAATTCACCCGGGCCACGACCACCCAGCGCGCCAGCTCGGCCGACGAGGCGCTCGCGCAGGCCAGCCGCTCGACGGCGACGGGGCAGTTGATCAGCCGATTGCGTGCCGTGCGCCCGAGCGGGCGCATCGTGCTGCAGCTCGACCCGGCGGCGACCGAACTGCCCGACCTGGTGCTCGAAGACGGCGACCGGCTCTTCATCCCTTCGCGGCCGAGTTCGGTCGGCGTCTTCGGCAGCGTCTACAACGGCGGCAGCTACCTGTTCCAGCCCGGCAAGTCGGTCGACGGCTATGTGCGTCTTGCCGGCGGCCCGACCCGTGGCGCCGATGACGGCAGCGTCTTTGTCGTGCGCGCCAACGGCAGCGTCGTCAGTGCCCGCCAGACCAATGGCTGGTGGTTGAGCGGCGGTGAATTTGCGGCCACCACGGCATTGCCAGGGGACACGATTTTTGTCCCCGAAGAGCTGAACAAGACCACGTTCATGCAGTCGGCCAAGGAGTGGACTCAGATCCTCTATCAGTTTGGTATCGGTGCGGCGGCGTTGAAGACGCTGCGCAATTGAATGGCGATGCCGATCGAATGATTGAAGCCCCCGAGGCCCCGCCCGACAGTGTCGACCGCAGCGTGTCCCTGCTCGAGCTGATCCTGGTCCTGGCGAGACACGTCAAATTGCTCGTCATCGGGCCGTTGGTGGTCGGTGTGCTGGCGTTTGGATTTGCGTCCACGATCAAGCCGACGTTTACGTCGCGCACCAGTTTTTTGCCGCCGCAACAACAGCAAAGCTCGGCGACGGCGGCGCTGAGTTCGCTGGGCGCGCTGGCCGGTCTTGCTGGTGGTGGCGGCTTCAAGAGCCCCGCCGATCAGTATGTTGCGCTGATGCAAAGCGTCAACGTATCCGATCGTCTGATCGATCAGTTCAAGTTGATGAACGTCTACGCGGTCGACTACCTGATCGCTGCACGCAAGACACTCGAAGCCAACACACGGATCGTGATCGGCAAGAAGGACGGGCTGATCTCGATCGAGGTCGACGACAAGGACCCCAAACGCGCCGCCGCGATCGCGAACCAGTATGTCGAGGAGCTGCGTCGCCTGACGAGCACGCTGGCGGTGACCGAGGCACAGCAGCGCCGGGTCTTCTTCGAGCGGCAGTTGCAGCAGACCAAGGAGCGTTTGACGCTGGCGCAGCAAGCGTTGCAATCGGTCGGTTTTTCGCAGGGCGCGCTGCGCTCCGAACCGCGCGCCGCCGCCGAAAGTTATGCCCGGGTGAAGGCCGAACTCACGGCCACCGAAGTTCGCCTCCAAACCCTGCGTGGCTCGTTTTCGGACGCCGCGCCCGAGGTCCAGCGGGGCCTTGCCACCGCCGCTGCGCTGCGTGCACAACTCGATCGGCTGGAGCGCGCCGAGGCGCCCGCCGACACGAGCCAGCGCCCTGACTACGTGAGCCGATTCCGCGAGTTCAAATACCTGGAGACCCTTTTCGATCTCTTCGCGCGCCAGTACGAAGTGGCGCGCATCGACGAGAGCCGCGAGGGTGCGTTGATTCAGGTGGTCGACGTCGCCCAGCCGCCCGAGCTGAAGAGCCGACCCAAACGCGCCCAATTGGCGGTAGGGGCCACGATCGCCGCGGCGCTGCTGCTGGTGATATTCGTATTGCTGCGCCACGCCTGGCGCAGATCGACCACTGCCGGCGAACGCGATAACGCTGCCGCGCGGGTCCGCAGCGCTTTGACTGGTCGGTAGTCGGGTCAGCAGTCTGGCCGGTACTCGGGTCCGCCGTGCTCGCCTCGGCAAGCACGGCAGACGTCTCAGGCCGCGCGGTCCCGCCGCAGCGGCACGGCGCCCAGATCCTCCAGCGCGCCCGGATCGGTCTGCAGCCAGTCGACGAGTTCGCTGCTCGGCTGGAAACCGGCCACCAGCTTGCGCAACTGCGAGCGCAACTGGACTTGCCCAGCGCCGTCGGCCATGCGCTCGAGTACCTGCAATTCCGGCAGGAGTTGCTCCCACGGGGTGAAGCTCTCGCGGGCTTTCATGATCCGGGCATGCTCGGTCGGCAAGGGGTTGTCGCCAATGAGCAGTTCTTCGTAGAGCTTTTCGCCGGGGCGAAGGCCGGTGACCACGATTTCGATATCGCCGTCGGGCCAATCTTCGTCGCGGACCCGCAGGCCGGAGAGCTCGACCATGCGCCGCGCCAGGTCGACGATACGCACCGGCTCACCCATGTCGAGCACGAACAGGTCGCCGCTGTCGGCCATTGCACCGGCCTGCACGACAAGTTGGGCGGCCTCGGGAATCGTCATGAAGTAGCGCGTGACTTCGGCGTGGGTCAGCGTGATCGGCCCGCCGTTGGCGATCTGCTGCCGGAACAGCGGCACCACCGAACCGGAAGACCCCAGCACGTTGCCAAAGCGAACCATCGAATACCGCGTCGGCCCGTCGGGCTGTGCCGCGGCCATCGCCTGCAGCACCATCTCGGCCAGGCGCTTGGTGGCTCCCATCACATTCGTCGGTCGCACTGCCTTGTCGGTGGAAACAAAAACAAACGCCGGCACTCCACAACGCTGCGCAGCGCGCGCCGCAACCCAGGTGCCGATGACGTTGTTGCGCACGCCCTCGGCCAGATTGTGTTCGACCAGCGGCACATGTTTGTAGGCGGCGGCGTGATAGACGATGTCGGGGCGCATCGCGCGCATCACGGCGATCATGCGGGCCTCGTCGCGCACCGAACACAGCAACGGCACCAACTCGCAGGGCGGCAGTTGTGCGTGCAAAAGCTTGTCGGTCAGCTCGCGGTGGATCGAGTACAGCGCAAATTCACTCTGCTCGACGAGCAACAAGCGCTTCGGCTGCACGAGCAGGATCTGGCGACACAGCTCGCTGCCGATGGAGCCACCCGCCCCGGTGACGAGCACCGTGCAGCCGGTGGTGTAGCGGGACATCAGCAGCGCGTCGGGTTGCACCGGCTCGCGGCTTAGCAGGTCTTCGATCTCAAGCTCGCGCAGGTCG
>JANOKR010000276.1:0-17834 GCA_031419315.1 Betaproteobacteria bacterium | reverse complement strand
CCAGCGCGGCCAAAGCCAGGCTGGTGAGGCGGCGGGCCGGCGGGGTGTATTGCGTGGTGCGTTGCATGGTGTTCATTTGAAGCTCCGTTTGGGGGGTGCGCAGCCTGTCGGCTGCGGCGGGGTTGTGGACGTGTTGCGGTGTTCGATGACTGCACTTTCGTCGAACTCACGGCGCCGCACCAGGGCCAAGCGACAAGATGCCGGCAGGCTGCGATGAACGGCGCCTGGTGCCGATGAGCGTGATCGCGCCGCGCCTCGCCCATGCGTGAAATGCTCGACACCTTGCCGCACGCGACCCCCGAAACAAGGGCGCTGCGTGGCCTTTGTTTAAGCGCTCCGATGTGGCACGCTGCGCTTCAATCGGACAGCTTCCCCGCCGTCCCGAAGGAGCCGCATGATGAACATGTCCGTGCCGACGCCCAGGCCGATGTCCACCGACCTTCTGCCCGCCTGCCGCGGCCCGATCGGCCTGGCGCGAATGCGCCGGGTGTTCCGCCCGGCGGACGTCGAACAACGCCTGGACAAGCTGCCGCCGAAAGAACACGAGACGCTGCGCAACACCTACGAGCGCATGCTCGAAAAGGGCCCAGAACGGTTTCAGGTCAAACCCAGCGGGGTGCCGGCGATGGACCATCTGTATCAGGAGTTGCCGAACTTTCACGCCGCGCTCGACGACCTGAAGCGCCAGCTCGCTTTGTGCCAGGACAGCCGCGACGCGCTGGAGATCACGCCAATGTTGCTGCTCGGCCCGCCGGGCGTCGGCAAGACCCACTTCGCGCGCGAAATCGCCCAGTTGCTGGGCACCGGCATGGGCTTCATCAGCATGAGCAGCCTCACCGCCGGCTGGGTGCTCAGCGGCGCGTCCAGCCAGTGGAAGGGCGCACGCCCGGGCAAGGTCTTCGAAACCCTGGTCGATGGCACCTACGCCAACCCGGTGATGGTCATCGACGAGATCGACAAGGCCCGCGGCGAACATGCCTACGACCCGCTCGGCGCGCTCTACAGCCTGCTCGAACACGATACCGCCGAGAGCTTCACCGACGAATTTGCCGAGGTGCCGATCGACGCCAGCCAGGTGATCTGGATCGCCACCGCCAACGACGAACGCGCGATCCCGGAGCCGATCCTGAACCGGGTCAATATCTACGAAGTGCAGATACCCGACCGCGATGCGGCGCGCACGATTGCGCAGCGCCTGTACACCGGCATCCGCAACAGCCACGACTGGGGCACGCAGTTCGACCCCGAGGTCGGTGACGCGCTGCTCGACGCTTTCAGCGAACTCGCGCCGCGCGAAATGCGCCGCGCCTGGATGACCGCCTTTGGCAATGCCAAGCTCGATGCGCGCTGCCGCGTCGAACTGCGCGACCTGCCCGAAGCACATGGCCGTCGCGCGCCGGTGGGGTTTGTGCAGTAAGCGTTTTGGCACGGCGCCGTGCCCGGCGCTGACGCGGTCGATGTCGCGGTCGATGTCGCGGTCGCGCCTTACCATCGCCCCATGCCCACCACGCTACAAGGCCAGCTTGTCGTTGCGATCTCTTCGCGCGCGCTGTTCGACTTCGAAGAAGAGAACCGCGTTTTTGAAAGTGCCGACGACCGCGCCTACATGCAATTGCAACTGCAGCGCCTGGATCGGCCGGCGCGGCCGGGGGTGGCCTTTTCGCTGGTCAACAAGCTGCTCGCTTTTAACGCCGGCAACACGCCGCGGGTGCAGGTCGTGATCCTGTCGCGCAACGACCCGGTCTCGGGCATGCGCGTCTTTCGCTCCTGCCAGCATTACGGGCTGCCGATCGAGCGTGGTGTCTTCACCCGAGGCGAAAGCCCCTGGCGGTATCTCAAGCCGCTGGCCGCGAACCTGTTCTTGTCGACCAACGAAGCCGATGTGCGCAGCGCACTTGCCGCCGATGTGCCCGCGGCGCGGGTCTATCCGCACAGCAAACGCGCCTCGGACGCGCACCCTACGGAAGTCCGCATCGCCTTTGACGGCGACGCCGTGCTCTTCTCCGACGAATCAGAGCGGGTCTACCAGGACGCCGGGCTGGCGGCCTTCCAGGCGCATGAAAGTGCGCGCGCGGCAACACCGCTGGCCGCCGGGCCTTTCAAGCCGCTGCTCGAAGCCTTGCAGCGCCTGCAGCAGGGCCCTGCGGCGACGATGCGCATCCGCACCGCACTCGTCACCGCACGCAGCGCGCCGGCGCATGAACGCGCGATCCGCACGCTGATGGACTGGCATATCGATGTCGACGAAGCGATGTTCCTCGGCGGTCTCGCCAAGGGCGCTTTTCTGCGCGAGTTCGAGCCGGATTTTTTCTTCGACGACCAGACCGGTCATGTCGACTCGGCAGCGGCACATGTGCCGGCCGGGCATGTCGCTTCGGGTGTCAGCAACGCGCCGTAAGCGACGACAACGACAGCGGCGGCGGCTACCTCAGCCTGGTGGCGGCAGCACCGCAAAAGCAACTCCGAGCAGCGCGACCGCGGCAGGCAGCCCGTTGACCAGCCAACGCGCCGGCCAGCCTGCGAGCCGGTGCGTGTCCTGCGCAATCGGCAACGGCGCGACGAGGTCGAGCACATCTTCGGCAAAGGCTTCGCTGCGGTAAAGCGGGGGTTCGGCGGGGGTGTGGTTCATGGCGGTGCACCTGCAATGCCGGACTGTGTGCTGCTTACGTGTCAGGCCGATGTCCGGATGCATGCCGGCGACCAACACGGCCTTGTCATGTCGCGCGGCGAGAGTGCCCGCTCCAAGCCACGAGGCGCAGTCCCCGCGCCGCGGCACCTCAACGGAGCTTGCCCATGAAAACCCGCTTTCAGTCCCTCAAAACCCCGATCGCGCTGGCGGTCCTGTGCGCCACGGCCGGTATCGCAGCGGCCCAGACGCCAGTGCGTTTTGCGACCTTCAACGCCTCGCTCAACCGCGACGCCAGCGGTCAGTTGCTGAGCGACCTTGCGCAGCCCGGCATCGTCGACAACTCGGTCAGCTGGGCGGCCAGCGTCGCAGGCTTGAGCAGCCAGCAAAAGCGCGTGCTGCAAGCCCAATACGTCGCCGAGACTTTGCAGAAGGTGCGCGCCGATGTGCTGCTCGTCAACGAATTCGACTTCGACTTCAACGGCACGCCCACCGCCAGCAGCGCGGCGATGGGCCTGGGCTATTCGAGCCAGGCGGCCAAACTCTTCCAGGACAACTTTCTGGCCGCCGGGCAGGGTGGCGGCGCCACCGGCCGCGTCGCCAGCGCGGCGCTGAACTACGCCTGGCGCTACACCCCGAACACCAACACCGGCCTGGCCTCGGGCTTTGACCTCGACAACAGCGGCGCGGTCAGCGGTGGCAACGACGCCTTCGGCTTCGGCAATTTTGGTGGCCAGTTCGGCTTCACGGTCTATTCGAAGTACGAGATCGTCGGCGTGCGCAGCTTCCAGACCTTCAAGTGGAAGGACATGCCGGGCAACCTGCTGACCAACGATCCGGCCGCCGGCGCGACCAACCTGTCGGCGTTTTACTCACCCGCCGAAACCGACGCGCTGCGCCTGTCGTCGAAAAACCATGTCGACGTCACCGTGCGCGTCAACGGGCGCGACGTGCACTTCCTCACCGCGCACCCGACGCCGCCGGTCTTCGATGGCGCCGAAGACCGCAACGGCAAACGCAACCACGACGAAATCAGGTTCTGGCAGGACTACATCGGCGGCGCCAACTACATCTACGACGACAGCGGCAGCTTCGGTGGCTTGGCGGCGGGTTCGATGTTTGTCATCGCGGGCGACTACAACGCCGACCTCTGCGATGGCGACAGCTACAAGGCCGCCTGCCTGGCCACCAACACCGTCGGCGCCGGCCCGAATGCGATCGGCCAGTTGCTGCTCGACCCGCTGGTGAATACAGCCTTGACTCCCGCCAGCGCAGGCGGCACCGCGGCAGCCACCGACCCGACGAACAACGGCACCGCCAACCAGTCGCACCGGCAAGACCCAAAGTTCGATACCGCCGACTTCAGCGATGCGACGCCGGGCAACCTGCGCGTCGACTACGTGCTGCCGTCGGCGAACCTGGCTCTCACCGATGGTGGGGTTTTCTGGCCGACCGCCAACGATGCTGACTTCCCACTCGTGGGCACCTTCCGCAACCAAAACCTGTATGCCAACTTCCCGACGTCCGACCACAAGGCGGTGTGGGTCGATGTCAACATCCCGGTGCCCGAGCCCGGCACCTGGCTGTTGATGGCGTTGGGCCTGGTCGCCGTGGGTCGGATCGCGCGTCGCCGCTGAACATGCGCGTTAGCCTCGGAGCGCTTTGACTCCGAGGCTTCGGCCCGATCCGCGGCTGTTCAGCCCGGCGCGCCCCATTCGGCCACCAGCGCGGCGGCTGAACGCGGTACATGGCGGGCGATCGTGGCGGCCAGAAACAGCGCTTCGATCTGGACCACGATGCGCTCCCAATCGAGGCCCAGCGCGGCTTCGCGCGCCGCGACGCCCATGCGCCGGATCGCGCCAGGATCAGCGGCCAGCGCGGCAGCATGCTGCACAAAGGTGGCACGGTCGCCGACTGCCGCGAGCGCCCCATTGACACCGGTCTTCACCACCAGCGACGCCGCGGCGCGGTCGTAGGCCAGCACCGGCAGGCCGCTGGCCATGGCTTCGACAACGACGTTGCCGAAGGTCTCGGTCACGCTCGGGAAGACAAACAGGTCACCCGAAGCGTAGTGGCGCGTGAGGTCGTCACCCGTTTGCATGCCGGCGAAGATGACTGCCGGAAAACGCGCCTGCAAGGCCGTGCGCGACGGGCCATCGCCAACCAGCACCAGGCGCGCGCGCGGTTGCGCGCTACGGATGGCGGCAAAGGCCAACATCAGGTCGTCGATATTTTTTTCCGGCGCCAGTCGACCCACCAGCAGCACCACCAGGTCGTCGGGCCCGGCACCCCAGGCGCGGCGCAATTCTTCGCTGCGATCGCTGGGCGAAAAACGTTGTGCATCAACACCTCGGGCGACCGCGACGACACGCTCGAAACCCGCCGACTGCAACTCGCGGCGCAAGGCCTCGGTGGGCACCATCGTGCACTGCGCGGCGTTGTGAAAGCCCCGCAGGTAGCCCATGATCGGGCGTCGCAGCCAGCCGATGCCATAGTGGCTGCTGTAGGCGTGAAAGTTGGTGCGGAAATCCGACGTCACCGGCAGCGCCAGGCGCCGCGCGGCGCGCAGCGCGCTCCATCCGAGCGGGCCTTCGGTGGCGATGTGGACCACGTCCGGCCGCCGCGCCGCCCAAACCCGGCCCAGCGTGCCTGCCGCCGGCAGGCCCATGCGCAGCCCGGGGTAGTTCGGGATCGGCAACGACGGCAGCAGCAGGTCTTCGAGGCCGGGCTTGATCGCCGACAGCGGTGCCTGCGGCTGGCGCGGTCGAACCAGCTGCACCCGGTGGCTGCGCGCACGCAGCCCTTCGACGACCCGCGCCACCGTGCCAGCCACGCCGTTGACCTCGGGCGGGTAGGTCTCGGTGACAAGCGCGATGTCGAGTGGCCGGCGCCAGAACCGGGGGTCGTCGTTGTGCAGACTCTGGAGGGGCAGGTCGGAGTTCATGCGGAGATGCTGAGCCGGGCTGAAGACAAGCCGATGACGGCAGGCCCGATTTGCAGCGGCGCAAAACGTCATCGCGGCGTCACGCAGGTTTCACGCCCGGGCGGGACAGTCTGCGCTGTGAGCACCGCCGGTGCAGCGCACGCCAAGCCCCCGGAGAACCCGATGCAAGAGTCCTTCTTCCGCACGCTCGAAATCCAGCGCTGGGACGACCACCGGCTGTACCACCACAGCCGCATCAACCAGACGCTGCACCTGGGAAGCGCCTTGAGTTTTGTCGGCGCCTATGCGCTGCTGCTGGTCGACCCGCCGCTGGCCGCGATCCTGGCCTGGTGTGTGTCGATGACGACCCGCCAGGCGGGCCACTTTTTCTTCGAGCCGCGTGCCTACGACCATGTCAACCGCATGACCGACGCGCTCAAGGAAGAGGTCAAGGTCGGCTACAACATCCGCCGCAAGATCGTGCTCATGGCGATCTGGGCGTTGGCACCGCTGGTGGTCTATTTGATGCCGGCGTTTTTTGGCGCGCTCGAGGACATCCGCAACGTCGAAGGTTTTGTTCGTGCGGTGGGCTGGGTCTGGCTCGGACTCGGCGCCGCCGGGCTGCTGTTCCGCGTCGGCCAGCTCTGGGCGCAGCAGAGTTTGCAGACCGGGCTGGCCTGGGGGTTCAAGATCCTCACCGACCCCTTCCACGATATCAAGCTCTATCACCGCGCGCCGCTGGCCTTGCTGCGCGGCGAGTGGATTGACCCGATGTTGCACGCGCGCCAGCGGCATTGATCGGCATCGATCGGCATTGATTGGCCAGCTAGAACTTTTGCCGCAACACCTCGCGCAGGATGCCGCGCCGGATCGTCTGGTTGGTGAGTTGAGGGTCGCCCCACCACCAGCCGTCGGCGTGCATCTGCTGAGCCGCGGCGACAAAGCGGTCGGCCACCGCGGTGAAGTCGGCGTCGCTGTAGTTGAGGCTGAAGACGATGCGGCCGCTGCCGACCCAGCTCAGGGCCAGGCCATGCGCGCGCAGGTAAAACTGGAGCATCCAGTTGTAGCGCGACGGCCGCGTGTAGAACACCGTCCACACCGACGACAGGTTGGCCACCTGCACCGGCACCCCGGCATGTTGGAGCAAATCGTTCAAGGCCCGCGCGCGGCCGTTCCAGCGCTCGTCGAGCCCGTCGTACAGCGCTTGCACTTCAGGGCTGTCGAGGCGGTCGAGAAAAACACCCATCGCGCCCATCACATAGGGGTGCGCATTGAAGGTGCCACGGGCGAAGCAGATGTCCGCCGGGCGGTCTTCGCGAAAACGTTTCATCAGCGCGCGCCGGCCGCAGACGACACCGATCGGCAAGCCACCGCCCAGCGTCTTGCCGTAGGTAACCATGTCGGCGCGCACGCCGAAATACTGCTGCGCACCACCCGGGGCGAGACGGAAACCCAGGAATACCTCGTCGAAGATGAGCACGATGCCGCGCTCGCTGCACACCGCGCGCAGTGCCTCGAGCCAGGCGGTGTAGGCGGCACGATCGAAGTGCGCGCGCCGCGAACTGTCGACGAGCGCCGAGTCGCCTGGCGCGCCGGCATTCGGGTGCAGCGCTTGCAGCGGATTGACCAGCACGCAGGCGATATCGCGGCGGGTCCGCAGGACATGCAGCGTATCGCTATCCATCTCCTTGAGGGTGTAGGTCTGGCGCGGTGTCACCGGGTTGCCGGGCCCCGGCTGCACGTCTTCCCACCAGCCGTGGTACGCGCCACAAAAGCGCACGAGATGGCTGCGCCGGGTGTGGTACCGGGCCAGCCGCACCGCCTGCATCACGGCTTCGGTGCCCGACATGTGGAAGGACACTTCGTCGAGGCCGGAGATCGCTTTCAGCCGGCGTGCGTTGGCCGCCACCACCGGGTGGTAGCTGCCGAGCACCGGGCCGAGTTGCGCCACCAGCGCGCTGCCCTCTTCGATGCAGGTTTTGTAGAAGTCGACGCCGAAGACGTTGACGCCATAAGAGCCGGTGAGGTCGTGGAAGACGTTGCCGTCGAGATCGGTCAGCGTGACGCCGCTGGCGCTGGCCACGAAGCTGCCGACGCGCAGGTGCTCGCGCAGCACGTCGCGGTATTGAAACGGCACCCGGTAGGCGCCAATGAAGCGCAAATCTGCGATGTCGTCAGCGGCCTCGACGCTGAGCGCAGTGGACTTTGCAAAGCGGCTGCGGTACAGCGCCGCCAAGGCTTCGAGGCCGGCCCGGCGGCGCGCCGCCACTGCCGCGGGCGCGCCGTCGGAATCAAAAAAGCGCGCCTCGTCGTAGGCGTATCCCGGCAGCCACGAGGCAACACGTTTGGCCATCCGCGAATGGCCTGTCAGCGAAGGGTGTTTGGCCAGCGACAACTCGAGCCGGCGCTTCACCGCGGGCAGCGCCGACAACATCAACGCGCCACTGGCAGCAATCGCCGTCAGCGCCGGCAAGGACAGGGGTTCGATCATGCGTTTTCCACGGAGCAAAGATGCGATCTTTAGAACAAGAAGTTGACAGCGCGATGAAACCGCGCCGTTGGCGCGAGCGCTTGTTGCTCAACGAGGACTTGAACTTCCTGCTCACCAACCGCGTGCCACGCATCCTGCTGACACGCTGGATGGGCCGCTTCAGCCAGATCCGCAGCCCCTGGCTGGCACGTCTTTCGATCCGCGTCTGGCGTCTTTTCACCGAGCTCGACCTGAGCGACGCGAAGAAGACCTCGTTCGACAGCCTGCACGATTGTTTTACGCGCGAACTCAAACCCGGTGCACGCACGGTCGACACCACGACGAGCGTGCTGTCGAGCCCCTGCGACGCGATCGTCGGCGCCTGCGGTGCGGTGCATGGCAGCACCGTCTACCAGGCCAAAGGTTTCCCCTACGCGCTCGTGGACCTGCTCGGCGACGATGCGCTGGCGCAGACCTATCGCGACGGCACTTATGTGACGCTGCGCCTGACGTCGAGCATGTACCACCGCTTTCACGCGCCGCACGACGGCCGCGTCGAACATGTCACCTACATCAGCGGCGATACCTGGAACGTCAACCCGATCGCCCTCAAACGCATCGAGCGCCTGTTCTGCCGCAACGAACGCGCCGCGCTGCGCTACCGGCTCGCAAGCAGCGGCGACCTGATCACGCTGGTGCCGGTGGCCGCGGTATTGGTGGCCAGCATCCAACTGCACGGCTTGGACACGCTGTTGCATCTGGGCTACCGCGGGCCGAACCAGATCCCGGCGGCGTTGCCGTTTGCCAAGGGCGCCGAGATGGGCTGGTTCCAGCATGGCTCGACGATCATCGTCTTCGCCCCGCGTGGTTACACGCTGTGCAGCGGCATCGAGCCGGGGCGCACGCTGCGCATGGGCGAGCGCCTGATGCGCTGCCCGCCCTAGTCGACTGAATCACTGAAATCGGATCGGTGTTGTCCGCGCGAGACGGGCGCTGTCACAACAGCGTCGTCAACGCTGAAGAAGATCACGCACCATGCACCGCGAGTCGCCTTTGCATGAAGCCCTGGGTGCGCCCGGCGGCGAACCGCCCACGCTGCGCTTTCGCACCGTGTGGATCTCCGACCTGCACCTGGGCACGCCCGGTTGCCAGGCCGCGGCGCTGCTCGACTTCTTGCGCGCCGTCGAGTGCGAGACCTTGTTCCTGGTCGGCGACATCATCGACGGCTGGCAGTTGCGCCGGCAGTGGTACTGGCCGCAGGCGCACAACGACGTCGTTCAAAAGCTGCTGCGCAAGGCGCGCAAAGGCACCCGCGTGATCTTCGTGCCGGGCAACCACGACGAGTTCGCGCGCAAGTACGCCGCGCACAATTTTGGTGGTGTTGATGTCGTCGACGACTGGATGCACGAGACCGCCGATGGCCGCAAGCTCTGGGTCGTGCATGGCGACCTCTTCGACGGCGTCATCCCGTGCGCGCGCTGGCTGGCCTATGTCGGCGACTGGGCCTACGAAACCACCCTCAAGGTCAACCGCCACCTGAACTCGCTGCGTGCACGTCTGGGGCTGCCGTACTGGAGCCTGTCGCGTTATCTCAAACTCAAGGTCAAACGTGCGGTGAGTTATGTCAGCGACTTCGAAGCCGCGGTGGCGCGCGAGGCCCGCCGGCGCGGTGCCCAGGGCGTTGTCTGCGGCCACATCCACCACGCCGAGATGCGCGATATCGACGGCATCCTCTATGCCAACGACGGCGACTGGGTCGAGAGCCTGACCGCACTCGTCGAACATGCCGACGGCCGGCTCGAGATCATCGAATGGGCCGCGGTGATGGCCGCCCGCGCCGAACACGCCGCGCGCGGCCGGCCCAACACCGCGCCGGCGCTGGCCTTCACCTCCCTGTCACGTTCAAACGCGAGACTGGGTTCGCTCTCGGAGGCACCCATGACCCAAAACCAGATCAAAACCACGTCCCGCAATTCGTTCCTGACCGCAGCGATCTGCGTCGCCGCCGCCTCGGGCCTGAGTGCGCCCACCGGCGCGCAGGCCGTCACGCTGGACTACATCGGCCAGCAGATCGTGCCCAGCGGCACGCCGTACGCCGGCACGACCGTCGGCGGCCTGTCGTCACTGGATTTCGACCGCAGCAAGGCGCGCTACTTCGCGATCAGCGACGACCGCAGCGGCATCAACCCGGCGCGTTTTTATACGCTGGGGCTGGACCTGAACAAGTTTCAGCGCAGCGGCACACCGGGCATGGACGGTGTCAACTTCAGCAGCGCGACCACGATCCTGACGCCCGCCGGTGCGGCCTTCGCGCCGAACACACTCGACCCCGAAGGGCTGCGCTACGACGCCGCGCGCGGCTCGCTCTTGTGGAGCAACGAAGGCCAGCGCAATGCCGGCGGCTTGCAAAACCCGACCGTGCGCGAAATGAAGGTCGACGGCAGCCATCTGCGCGACTTCGTGGTGCCGACGATCTTCAATCCGGCCGGCACGGTGGCCGGCACCGATGCCGCTGACCGCGGCGTGCGCAACAACCTGGCTTTCGAAAACCTGGCCTTGTCGCGCGACGGCAAGACAGTCTGGGCCGCGACCGAAAACGCGCTTGTGCAAGACGGCCCCGCGGCCGCTGTCGGCGTCAAGAGTGCGTCCCGCGTGTTGTCATTCGACGTCGCTACCGGCAAGTCGGGCGGGCAATACATCTACGAAGTCGACGCGGTGACACTGCCACCGGCGGCGCCGGGCTTGTTTGCGACCAACGGCCTGACCGACTTCATCGAAGTTGGCGAGCGCCAGTTCATCACCATCGAGCGTTCTTTTGCAGCCGGCGCCCAGACGCCGGGTGTCGGCCCGAACGGGCTGCCGACCGGCAATACGATCCGGCTGTACCTGGCCGACGCCCGCCAGGCGACCGACGTCTCGGGGCTCGAATCGATCGCCGGGCAGGCCGTGGTGCCGATGAAGAAGTCGCTGCTGCTCGACCTGTCGACACTGAAAAACGACGACGGCACTTTTCTGGCCACCGACAACATCGAAGGCATCACTTTCGGCCCCGAGTTCAACGGCCAGCGCACGCTGATGCTCGTCTCGGACAACAATTTTTCCGGCACCCAGTTCACCCAGTTCATCGCGCTGGGAATCACCGGCGCGGTGCCGGAGCCGGGCACCTGGGCGATGTTGATTGTCGGCATCGCCGCCGTGGGTGTCGCCCGCAGCAAACGCCCGACCTGAGCGGACGGGATCGACACCGGGCCGCCGGCCGGCGGTTGCGGCCGCGGGCGCTACCGGACCTGACGCGTGACACGCCGCCCCCTGAGTCACGGGGCGCGGAATACCCGAACCACTGCACCGTGGTTTGGGTACCCCAGTAGCATTGGCGTCGACGCCACTCTCCGGGATGCCGACCATGGGCTTACTCGCCACGCGCCGACTTTTCGAGGTTGGGCTTGCCGGCCTGGCAATCTTGTGCGTCCCGGCGGCCCATGCCACGTTGGTGTCGACCGTACGCTGCTTCGTGGCGTCAACCCAGCTCGGCACCGACACCTGCACCGTCGGGGTGGTCGGCAATCAGTACGGCCTGCCGGGCTATACCGCCCAAGTGCGCGCCGGCGATCCAGCAAAACCTGTCGCTGGCGCTGACGCCGAGGTGATCCTGAGGGAGAGCTACGGCGATGTCGGCATCTTGATCGACGCTTCGGCGTTTGCATACGACGAGTACGGCGCGCGCGGCCAATTGACCGCCCTGGTCAGCTTCAACGACCGCATCGCCGTGGTCAGCGACTCGCTCGACGATGGCGAGCCGACCAAGGTGACCGTGACCCACGCCGTCGAGGTCGAAGTGGCGCACGGCGAAATCAAGCCCGGTCCCTTGTCGAGCATCATCACCCAGGAACGATTTTTTTCGCGGCAGTGGCTGCGCACCGTAACGGCCGATGGCCAAGTCTTCACCAGCGATGACTTCTACGATCTCGTCAGACCGACGCCGGACACTTACCGGTACGTGAAGATCCAGACCTTCGACAGTTTTGTCGGCGCCACGATCTTGGTCGAGTACACCATGTACGCGGACTTTACTTTCAACGTCTCGCAGCCGGCGATGAATATCCCCGACTACACCTACATGTCGCACGAGCTTCGCTCGCTCAAAAGCGGCCATACCTACCTGAGCGCGGCGGCCGCCGACGTCCGCTTCGTCGGCGAGCAGGGTGCGATCTATACCCCGGCCCCGGCCGTGCCGGAGCCGGCCAGCGCCATCCTCGCCCTGCTCGGGCTGGTGGGTCTCGTCGCCGGCGCTCGACGCCGCGCGCAACCGGCCAGCGCCTGGCGTTGATCGCCCGCGGCAGCCGCGTCACCCGCAGTAGCCGCGCAGCCGGTCGAGATCGAGCACGCGCACGCCGCCGTATTCGACGCGGATCACACCCGCCGCCTGCAGCGTCGTCAGCGACTCGTTGACCCGCTGGCGCGACAGGCCGACCAGGTAGCCCAGCTCTTCTTGCGTGATACGCAGCAGGTTGCCCACGCCCGGGTACAGCGTCGGGTGGAACAAGGCGCCCAGGCTGCGCGCAACACGCTGGTCGGGCTGGCTCAGGCGGTCGATCTCGCGCGCGCCGATGAACTGCCCCAGGCGCTCGTTCAACTGCAGCATCACGAAGCGGTTGAAGTTGATGCTGCGCCCGAGCAGCCAGTCAAAGGTGTCGACCGGCAGCCCGGCCACGAGACTCTTGCGCAGCGCCTGGATGTTGTAGCGGTAGGGTTCGTGTTTGAGCACCGTGCCTTCACCAAACCAGCCGCCGGGCGGGATGCCGGTGAAGGTGATCGGCACCCCGAGCGCGGTGTCGTTGCTCATCTTCAGCAGGCCATCGACGACCCCGAGCCAGAAGCTGGCCGGGCGGCCGACGCGGCACAGCAGTTCACCGCGCTGGACCTCGACCACACGCAGGTCGTCGACCGCACGCTGGCGCTCGTCGGCACTCAAGGTATCCAACCAGGGCACACCTTCGAGCTCGCTGGCCGTGGCGGCACGCGAGCGTTGAAGCAGCGGCGCCACGGGGCCAGGACCGGATGTGATCACGTGGGGATTTGCCGCATAGGGTGTTCCCGCGGATTGTCGTCACAACGACAACATAACGTCAAACTTGTTCTCAGAATCCTTTTCTGACCCAAAACCGGCGCTGCCTTGCCGGGGTTCAATCTGCCAGGAGTTGCCCGGTGCCTGCCACCTTCGTCCACCTGATGCTCGACCACGCCGCGCGGCGGCCCGACGCGCCGGCGTTGCGCGTCAAGGAATACGGCATCTGGCAGACGACCACCTGGGCGCAACTCGCGCTGCTCGTGCGGCAGATGGCCGCCGGGCTGGCCCAAGCTGGCGTGGCGCGTGGCGACCATGTCATCGTGATCGGCGAAAACCGGCCGCGCCTGTATGCGTCGATGCTCGCGACGCAGGCGCTCGGCGCGGTGCCGGTGCCGCTGTACCAGGATGCGGCGAGCACCGAATATGTCTTCCCGATCAACAACGCCGACGTCCGCTACGCGATCGTCGAAGACCAGGAGCAGGTCGACAAGCTGATCGAGTTGCGCGAAGAAAAGTGTCCGCAATTGCGGTCGATCTGGTTCGACGATCCGCGCGGCCTGCGCAGCTACAGCGAACCCGGGCTGGTTTCGGTCGACGATCTCATCAGCGCCGGCCAGGCCGCCGACGCGGCAAACCCCAAAGCGTTTGACGAAGCCGTGGCCACGATCAAGCCGCAGGATGTGGCAGCGATGTTTTTCACCTCGGGCACCACCGGCGACCCCAAGGGCGTGGTGCATACCCATTTCACGCTGCTCGACCGCGCGGCGGCGGGCGCACGCTTCGACAAACTGACTGAAGCCGAAGAGGTGCTGGCCTACATGCCGCCGGCCTGGATCGGGCAGAACATCTTCAGTTTTGCGCAGTGGCTGAGCTGCGGTTTTGTCGTCAACTGCCCGGAGTCGAATGCGACGGTCACGATCGACCTGAAAGAGATCGGGCCGACCTACTACTTCGCGCCGCCGCGGGTCTTCGAGGGCCTGCTGACGAGCGTGATGATCCGCATGGAAGACGCCAGCCGGCTCAAGCGCGCGCTGTTCCACTATTTCATGGGCCTGGCCCGGCGCGTCGGCCCGGCGCGCATGGACGGCAAGCTGGTCAGCGGCCTCGACCGCCTGCTCTACGCTTTAGGCAACCTGCTGGTCTACGGCCCGCTGCGCAATACGCTGGGTTTTTCGCGGGTGCGGGTGGCCTATACCGCCGGCGAGGCGATCGGGCCCGACCTGTTCACCTTCTACCGCTCGATCGGCATCAACCTGAAGCAGCTCTACGGCTCGACCGAGACCGCCGTCTTTGTGTGCCTGCAGCCCGACAACGAAGCCCGCGCCGATACCGTTGGCGTGCCGATCGAGGGGGTCGAAGTCAAGCTCAGCAACAGCGGCGAGATCCTCGTCAAGTCGCCCGGCCTGCTCAAGGAGTACTACAAAAACCCGGCCGCCACCGCCGAGGTGCTCACTGCCGACGGCTGGTACCACACCGGCGACGCCGGCTTCATCGACGCTGCCGGACACCTGAAGATCATCGACCGCGCCAAGGATGTCGGCCGCATCGTGGGTGGTGCCAACAGCGGTGCGATGTTTGCGCCCAAGTACGTCGAGAACAAGCTCAAGTTTTTCTCGCATATCAAAGAGGCGGTGGCCTTCGGCGACCGACGCGACCGCGTCTGCGCGTTCATCAATATCGACTTCGACGCGGTTGGCAACTGGGCCGAAAAACGCAACCTGCCCTATGCCGGCTACACCGACCTGGCCTCTCGCCCGCAGGTGCTTGAGCTGGTCCGCGACTGTGTCGAGAAGGTCAACGCCGACCTCGCCGCCGACAAGCTGCTCGCCGGCAGCCAGATCACGCGATTCCTGGTGCTGCACAAGCAGCTCGAAGCGGACGACGGCGAGCTCACGCGCACGAGCAAGGTCCGCCGCGGTGCGATCGCCGACAAATACCAGGTGCTGGTCGACGCGATGTACAGCGGCAAGGCCGAGCAGTTCATCGAGACCGCGGTGAAGTTCGAGGACGGGCGCAGCGGCAGCGTCTCGGCGACGCTGAAGATCGTCGATGCAAAGACCTTCCCGGCGATGGACAAGGCCGCCTGATGAGCGCACGCAAGATCGGCGAGGTCATCCTCGAGGTCAAAAACATCTCGCTCGCTTTTGGCGGTGTGAAAGCGCTCAGCGATATCAGCTTCAACGTCTGCGAGCATGAAGTGCGGGCGATCATCGGCCCCAACGGCGCGGGCAAGAGTTCGATGCTGAACTGCATCAACGGCGTCTACGAGCCGCAACAGGGGTCGATCAGTTTCCGCGGCCAGACCTTCAGCCACATGAACAGCCACCAGGTCGCCGAGATGGGCATCGCACGCACCTTCCAGAGCCTGGCGCTGTTCAAGGGCATGAGCGTGCTCGACAACATCATGAGCGGGCGCAACCTGCGCATGAAGACGAATATTTTCCAGCAGGCGATCCGTGGTTTTGGTTTTGGCGCCGCCGAGCGCGAAGAATCCGAACACCGCGAGGCGGTCGAGAAGATCATCGACTTCCTGGAGATCCAGCCCTACCGCAAGACGCCGGTCGGCCGCCTGCCGTACGGCCTGCAAAAACGCGTCGACCTCGGCCGCGCGCTGGCGATGGAGCCGCAGGTGCTGCTGCTCGACGAGCCGATGGCCGGCATGAACGTCGAAGAAAAACAGGACATGAGCCGCTTCATCCTGGACGTCAACGACGAGTACGGAACCACCGTGGTCCTCATCGAGCACGACATGAGCGTGGTGATGGACATCTCCGACCGCGTGGTGGTGCTCGACTACGGCAAGAAGATCGGCGACGGCACGCCCACAGAGGTGCGCGCCAACCCTGACGTCATCAGCGCCTACCTCGGCTCCGGTCACTGAGAAGGCAAAGGCAACATGGGATCCTTCCTCGAAACCCTGTTCGGCGGCCTGATGACGGGCATGCTGTACTCGCTGGTGGCGCTGGGCCTGGTGCTCATCTTCAAGGCCAGCGGCGTCTTCAACTTCGCGCAGGGCGCCATGGTGCTGTTTGCCGCGTTGGCGATGGCGCGTTTCTCCGAGTGGATGCCGCAGCTGCTGGGCTTCGACAACAAGGTGCTGGGCAACGTGTTGGCCTTTGCCGGCGCGCTCGCAGTGATGATCGTGGTGGCCTGGCTGATCGAGCGGCTGGTGCTGGGCAAACTCGTCAACCAGGAAGGCATCGCGCTGCTGATGGCCACGCTGGGCGTGGCCTATTTCCTCGACGGTTTCGGCCAGACCGTGTTCGGCAGCGACATCTACAAGATCGACATCGGCCTGCCCAAGGACCCGATCTTCCTGATGGAAAGCACCTTCCCCGGCGGCATCCTCATCAACAAGGAAGACCTCTACGCCGCCGCCATCGCCGCGGCGCTGGTGATCGGCCTGACGCTGTTCTTCCAGAAAACCAGCACCGGCCGCGCGCTGCGTGCGGTGGCCGACGACCACCAGGCGGCGCAGAGCATCGGCATCCCGCTGTCGCGCGTGTGGGTCATCGTCTGGAGCGTGGCCGGTTTCGTGGCACTGGTGGCGGGCATGATCTGGGGCAGCAAACTGGGCGTGCAGTTCTCGCTGTCAGTACTGGCACTCAAGGCCTTGCCGGTGGTGATTCTTGGCGGCCTGACCAGCGTGCCCGGCGCCATCATCGGCGGCCTGATCATCGGTGTCGGCGAGAAGCTCTCTGAGGTCTACATCGGGCCCATGCTCGGCGGCGGCATCGAGATCTGGTTCGGCTACGTGCTGGTGTTGTTCGTGCTGCTGGTCAGGCCGCAAGGCCTGTTCGGCGAGAAAATCATTGATCGGGTCTGAGCCATGCTGTACCGAGAGAACGGCCAGTTCAAGACCACCTACGGGACGGACCAGCAGGTCTTCCCGATCACGCAGGACCGCATCGCGATCTGGGCGCTGGTGGCCTTTGCGGTGGTGGGCGTGCCGATGCTGGCCGACGAATACCTGTTCCGCGCCATCCTGATCCCCTTCCTGATCCTGTCGCTGGCAGCGCTGGGCCTGAACATCCTGGTCGGCTATTGCGGCCAGATCTCGCTCGGCACTGGCGCCTTCATGGCCGTGGGCGCCTATGCGGCCTACAACTTCAGCGTCCGCATCGACGGCATGCCGCTGCTGCTGGCCCTGTTGCTGGGCGGCGCCTGCGCGACGCTGGTGGGCGTGCTGTTCGGCATCCCGTCGCTGCGCATCAAGGGCCTGTACCTGTCGGTGGCAACGCTGGCGGCGCAGTTCTTCGTCGACTGGAGCTTCCTGCGCATCAAGTGGTTCACCAACAACTCGGCCTCGGGCTCGGTGAGCATCAGCAATCTCGACGTTTTCGGCATCGGCATCAACACGCCGCACGAAAAATACCTGCTGTGCCTGGGCATCCTGGTGGTCTTTGCCATCGCGGCCAAGAACCTGGTGCGCAGCCACATCGGCCGCGAGTGGATGGCCATCCGCGACATGGACGTCGCCGCCGCGGTGATCGGCATCCGCCCGGTCTACGCCAAGCTCTCGGCCTTTGCCGTCAGCAGTTTCATCGTCGGCGTGGCCGGGGCGTTGTGGGGCTTCGTGCACCTGGGCAGCTGGGAGCCGGCCGCCTTCTCGATCGACCGCAGCTTCCAGTTGCTGTTCATGATCATCATCGGCGGCCTGGGCTCGATCATGGGCAGCTTCTTCGGCGCCGCCTTCATCGTCGTGCTGCCGATCTTCCTGAACCAGGCCCTGCCCGCGCTGGGCGCG
>JANOKR010000275.1:0-2973 GCA_031419315.1 Betaproteobacteria bacterium | reverse complement strand
GCGGTGGGCGCGGGGCCGGCCTTGGTCGACCTTCACTCCTGCCCCGCGGCGGGGGTCGTGGGGTTGCAGCGCGCGGCCGCCGTCGGCCTCGCGCTGCACATCGAAACCGGCCTGGCCCAGGTGCAGGCCGACGACATCGGCGATGGCGTCGTCGTCCTCGACCAGGAGCAGCCGGCGGTTCATCACCGCCATGTCGGCGGCCAGCGGCAAAACCTTACACCGTGCTTCGCGTGTTGCTGCGAACGTTGCGGCGGCGGCGCGCGACGGCAGCCACACCCACCAGCCCGGCCAGCATCAGCGCGTAGCTCTCGGGCTCGGGCACCGCGACGACCGAGAACGAAATCCGGTAGACCTCGTCGGTGCCGCGCAGCTGGCTGTTGAGCACATAGGCCGCGCCGGTGGTCATGCCGTTGAAGGCGGCGAGCTCGGCAAAGTTGAAAGCCACGACCGAGTTTTGCGCGGTGCGCAGGCTGTTCGTGCCGCCGGCCACAAACGCGGCTGCGGTGGGGTCGAAGACCTCGGAGCCGGCGTCCCAGATTTCATTGGCACGCACGGTGATGCTCGTGATCTGCAGGTTGCCGGCGGCATCGAGCAGGTCGTATTCCATCGGGTCATCGTTGCCGATGAACAGGTCGTTGCTCGGCACCAACATCGACGCGAAGGTGAAGAAGCGGCTCAAGGCCGGGTCGAGCGTGAAGGTCGTCATGCCCATGCCGCCGGGCACCAGCGGGCCGGGCGGGCTCGGCACCACGGTGCCCAGCGTGGCCGTCGGGTCGGCGGCTGCGAAGGCCGGGAACCAGTCGGCGCCGCTGCCACCTTCGGCGACCGAGATGATCGGCGCGGTGGCGACGCCGCCGAGGTTGAAGGCGTCGAAGCTGCCGTTGCCAAAGCCCACGCGCAGCGGCGCGAACGCGATGCCATTCGCAGCGACGGGGTTTTCGACCGTGACCTTGATCTGCACCGGCGCGGCTTGCGCAACTTGTGCTGACAGGGCGAGCGTGCTGAGCAGGGCCGCAACGGCGATAGCGCGCGGCGAAGAAATGAATTTCGACATGATGGGGGAGCCTCCTGGCCTAGGGTTGGGGATCGGTTTGCCGACCCTTGGGCGCAGGGCTTTGGGGTGTCGACGAGGCCGATGCTCTGGCCTTCAGGTCACACCCGCATCACGCAGAGTTCACGACGGCGGGAACAATGCCGCGCGCTCGTGTTGACAAGCGCGCCGACCGTGGTCGTTACTCAGTCGCGCCAGCCCGGGTCGACGCGGTCGACCAGGCGCACCATCGCATCAAAAGCATTGCGCCCGATATCGGGGTCGGTGCTGACCTTGTGCGCATCGGTGGCGCAGCGGCGCTGGACTTCTTCACTGATCGGGATCGTCGCGCCAAGTGCCGCGCCGGCGACCTGCACGTCACACGCACGCTGCAAAGTCCAGAGCGTGAAAAACGTCGACGACAGGGTACTGCCCCACGCGAGCAGGCCGTGGTTGCGCAGGATCACCGCGGGTTTGTCGCCGATGTTTTGCACCAGGCGCGGGCCTTCGTCGCCATGCACCGTGATGCCTTCAAAATCGTGGTACGCGACCCGGCCGCCGAGTTGCGCGGCGTTGAAGTTGTTGAACGACAGGCCCTGCGCCGAACATGCCACGGCCATGCCGTTGGTAGTGTGGGTGTGCATCACACAATGCGCAGCTTCAATGCCGGCGTGGATCGCCGCATGGGGTGCAAAACCGGCGGCGTTGATGCCCCAGGGCCCGGCACTGAGCTTGTGGCCGTGGACATCCACCTTGACCAGGTTCGACGCTTTGACCTCGCGGTAATGCAGGCCGAAAGGGTTGATCAGGAACTGTGCCGCGCCGCGCGCCGCGCTGGTACTCGGCACGCGCAGCGAGATGTGGTTGTAGATCAGTTCGGTCCAGCCGAGCAGGTCGAAGACGCGATAACAAGCGGCAAGCTCCTGGCGTGCCTGCCATTCCTCAGGCGTGCACTCGATCGGCGGGGTGGTGGTGGGCATCGTGGGCTCCTGCGGCGAGGCAGCGCATCGTACGGTGTCGCAGAATGGTGGTGCGGCGTTAATCCTTGGGGGCAGTGTGATGGCGGCGTTTGAACAGTTCATCGAGTCGGCCTGGGCCGACCATGGCGAGCAGGCCGAGGCGGTCGCGTTGCGGCTCGCGGCATCGACGGCGATCGTCGTGAATGCAGCGCAGGTGGCCCCCTTTGCCAGCCTTGTCGTGCATATTTTTGGCGAGCATCTCGGGTTGTGGCAGCGCGGCGACGCGCTGTTGCAAAGCTTGGCGCCAGCGACTGCCGGCGATGCCGCTGCCCACGCGTTGCTTGCCCGCCAGCGCGCCGCATTGCAAGCAGCGACTGGCGACGACGCGGCGCTATTGGCGCTGGCCCCGGGTGACGCCGCGGCGGCCTGGGCTACGGTGTCGTCGATGCGTTGCGGGCGCGCCGATTTCGACGGCGCGGCAGCGGCGCTGCAAGGCGCGCTGTTGATCGAATCGCGGATTGCCACGCAGTTTGCCGAGCCTGGGCTGCCCGACAAGTCACCCGCAACTCGGGCGCTGGCGGTGGCCGGCAACAACCTTGCCGCGGCACTCGAGGAACTCGGCGGCGCGCGCAGCCCGCAGCAGACCACGGCGATGGTGTCGGCGGCTGAAACCGGCCTGAAGTACTGGACGTTGGCCGGTGGCTGGCTCGAAGCGCAACGTGCCGAATATCGGCTCGCGCGCAGCCTGCTGCAAGCCGGGCGCGCTGCCGACGCGGCACAGGCAGCGCGGCGCTGCTTGGCACTGTGCGCGCAGCATGACGCGCCGACCTTCGAGCGGGTCTTTGGTTTTGCCGCGCTGTCATTGGCGCTGCGCGCTGGGGGCGATGCCAGCGGCGCCGATGCGGCGCGGGCCGATGCCCAGGCACAGCTGGCCAGCGTGCCGCCGGACGAGCAGCATTGGTGCACTGCCGACCTGCGCGAGAT
>JANOKR010000274.1:0-2252 GCA_031419315.1 Betaproteobacteria bacterium | reverse complement strand
CCAGCGCGGCCAACACGGCCAGGTTGCCGTTGCCGGTGCACAGGTCGAGAACGCGTCGTGTGCGGGCCGACAACCAGGCGTCAACCGTACCGTCGCCAATGACTTCGGCGATCAGCGACCGCGGCACGATGACCCGTTCGTCGACATAAAACGGCAGCCCTTGCAGCCAGGCTTCGCCGGTCAGGTAGGCCGCCGGTTGGCGGGTCCGGATGCGGCGCGTGATCAAGGCCTCGACACGCGCCAGCTGCACCGTGTCGACGCTGCGTTCTGCGACGCCGTCGAGATCGTCCAGCGGCAGGCCGAGGCACCACAGCACCAGCCAGACCGCTTCGTCAAAGGCGTTGTCGGTGCCATGCCCAAACGACACGCCGGCGGCGTGCAGCCGGGCGCTGCTGCTGTCTACAAGTTCGATCAGGGTCATCGCGAAGGCGGTGGCCGACTTCGTCAGCCGAGCAAGCGCTCCAGCGTGCCGCGGTAGATATTTTTCAGCGCCTCGATGCTGGCCACATCGACCCGTTCGTCGGTCTTGTGGATCGTCGCGTTGATCGGGCCGAATTCGACCACCTGCGCGCAGATCTTGCGGATGAAGCGGCCGTCAGACGTGCCGCCGGTGGTCGACAGCTCGGTGGTGACACCGGTCTCGGCGGCGATCGCCGCGGCCAGCGCAGCGCTCAACGAACCCGGTGGTGTGAGGAAGGTTTCGCCGCCCAGCGTCCATTGCAGCGTGTACTGCAGCCCATACCGATCGAGCAGGGTGTGCACCCGCGCTTTCAGGCCGTCGGCAGTCGATTCACTCGAAAAGCGGAAATTGAAATCGACCGCCAACTCGCCGGGGATGACATTGCCGACGCCAGTGCCGGCGTGGATGTTGCTCAGCTGCCAGGTCGTCGGCGGGAAATAGGCATTGCCCTGGTCCCATTCGGTGTTGACGAGTTCAGCCAGCGCCGGCGCAAACTGGTGGATCGGGTTGCGTGCCAGTTGTGGGTAGGCGACATGGCCCTGCACACCCTGCACCACGAGCTTGCCCGACAGCGTGCCGCGGCGGCCATTCTTGATGACGTCGCCGAGTTGTTGCACGGCGGTCGGCTCGCCGACGATGCAGGCGTCGAGCGCGATCGCCTGCGCCTGCAAATGTTCGACCAGACGCAGCGTGCCGTCCAACGAAGGGCCTTCTTCGTCGCTGGTCAACAAGAAGCTGATGCTGCCGGCGTGATCGGGTCGTGCAGCGACAAATTCCTCGACCGCGACGACCATCGCGGCGATCGAGGTTTTCATATCGGCGGCGCCGCGGCCGTACAAAAAACCGTCGCGGTAAGAGGGCACAAAAGGATCGCTCGTCCAGCGCTCCAGCGGCCCCGGCGGCACGACATCGGTGTGCCCGGCCAGCGCCAATGCCATGCCGGGCCGCGCGCCGTGGCGGCGTGCAAAAAGGTTGGTGACCTGCGCGCCCGGCGGGCCGGCGTTGACCCAGACACACGCAAATCCGATCCGGGCCAGGCGATCGGCCAGCATCGACTGGCAGCCGCCATCGGCGGGCGTGACCGAAGCGCGGGCGATCAGCGCCTCGGCGAGCCGTATCGCTTCGGTCACGTCTTGACGATCCAGGGCGGCGGCGGCGGCGCGCCACCCCCCGTGCCGGGCCGCACATCGAGCGTGATCTCGGTGAAGGTCGTAGTTTCGGATTCTTCTTCCTTGCGCACGGTCTCGGTCGGGCTGCCGACCGGGTCGTTCTGCAAACGCCACATCAGGTTCGTCGGTGAATCGGAATGCGCCAACGCCTCGTCGCGAGCGACGACGCCGGTATTGATCAAACGCGCCAGATCTTGTTCGAAGGTCTGCGAGCCCAGCGCCATCGAGTTTTCCATCGCCTCTTTGACACCGCTGAAGTTGCCGGCCTCGATGAGCTCTGAAGTGAGCTTGGTATTGAGCAGCACTTCAACCGCCGGCACACGCCCGCGGGCGGTGGCCCGCAGCAAGCGCAGCGAGATGATCGCCTTCAAGCCCGCAGCCAGGTCGGCGAGCAGGGCCGAGCGCGCTTCGGGTGCATAAAAACTCAAGATCCGGCCGAGCGCGTGGTAGCTGTTGTTGGCGTGCAGCGTGGCCACCACCAGGTGGCCCGACAGTGCATACGAAATCGCTGCGGTCATGGTCTCGCGGTCGCGGATCTCGCCGATGAGGATCACGTCCGGCGCCTGGCGCAGGGCGTTGCGCAGCGCGACCTGCACCGACGTCGTGTCGCGCCCGACCTCGCG
>JANOKR010000273.1:0-6083 GCA_031419315.1 Betaproteobacteria bacterium | reverse complement strand
ATAGGCACCGCGGCCGACGGCAGCGCCCGCGTGGTGCACCTGGCGCAGGTGGCCGATGTGCGGCCGTCGACCGGGCCTAACCAGATCAACCGACGCGACCTCAACCGCGAAATCAATATCGATGCCAACGCACTCGGCCGCAGCACTGGCGAGATCTCAGTCGAGATCCGCAAGCTGCTCGACGAGATTTCGTGGCCGCCGGGTTACCGCTATTCGTTCGGCGGTTCGACAAAAAATATGCAGGAGTCGTTCAACTACGCCATCGGTGCGCTGGCGCTGGCTGTCGTCTTCATCTACATGATCCTGGCCAGCCAGTTCAAGAGCTTCTTGCAGCCGCTGGCGCTGATGAGCGCGCTGCCGCTGACGCTGATCGGCGTCGTGCTGGCGCTGATGAGCTTTCGCTCGACGCTGAATATGTTCTCGGTCATCGGCGTCGTGATGCTGATGGGGCTGGTCACCAAAAACGCGATCCTGCTCGTCGACTTTGCGATCCGCGCGCGTGAAGCCGGCATGGAGCGATCGGCCGCGCTGCTTGAAGCCGCACGCGTGCGGCTGCGGCCGATCCTGATGACCACGCTGGCGATGATCTTCGGCATGGTGCCGCTGGCTTTTGCACTCACCGAAGGCAGCGAGCAGCGCGCGCCGATGGGGCAGGCCGTCATCGGCGGCGTCATCACCTCGTCGCTGCTGACGCTGGTCGTCGTGCCGGTGGTTTATTGCTGGCTCGACGACCTGGCGAGCTGGGCCAAACGCGGCGCGCGCCGGGCAGCTGCAAGGCCGGCGACACCGGCGACCACGGCGGCGCCACCTAGAATTACCGATTAACACGACAGCGAAACCACCACGGCCCCACCATGAACGTCGAACTCGCCCGCTTCAACATGATCGAGCAGCAGATCCGCCCCTGGGAGGTGCTCGACCCCGCGGTGCTCGCCGTGCTGGCCGCGGTCAAGCGCGAGGATTTCACGCCGCCGCATCTGCAATCGCATGCTTTTGTCGACAGCCCCTTGCCGCTGATCGACGGTGCGCCCGACGGCACTTGCATGCTCGAGCCCAAGGTCGAGGCACGGCTGTTGCAAGAGCTGCGCGTGATGCCCGGCGACCGCGCGCTCGAAATCGGCGCCGGCTCGGGCTTCATGGCCGCCTTGCTCGCCCACCGCGGTGCCGCTGTGACGACGCTGGAAATCCGCGCTGACATGGCCGCGCTGGCGCGCGCCAATTTGCAGCGCGCCGGCCTGTCGCGGGTCAAGGTGCAGCAGGCCGATGGCAGCACCGGGCTGCCCGCTGGTGCGCCGTTCGACGTGATCGCACTCTCGGGTTCGGTCTCGGCGGTGCCCAAGGCGCTGCTGCAACAACTCAAAGTTGGTGGCCGGCTGGTGGCCATCGTCGGCGAACTGCCGGTGATGCGCGCCCGGCTGTACACCCGCGTCGCCGATGCCTCGTGGTCGGACGACGAACTTTTCGACACCGTGGCGCCGCGCCTGCTGAATTTTGGCGAGCCGAGCCGATTCAATTTTTCGTGAGGCCTGCATTGCAGCCCATCGGCGGGTTCGGCCCGTGCACCCCCGCCGCGGCGCAACTCGTCGCATCGGGGTCGCCGCCCACCGCCATCAACGGTACAACCAGCGCCAGCAACCCCGACGCCTGAACCACAAGGATTCCCCATGCGCCTGATGCGCCTCTTTGACGCCCGATTCAACGCTCGCTTCAACCCCCGCTTGGTCCCGCTCGCGCTGGCCCTGGCCAGCGCCGGTTTTGCCGCGCAAGCCCAGAGCCTGCAAGCCGTTTACGACGCAGCCAAGGTTTACGACGCCACCTACCTCGCGGCGCGCGCGCTGGCGGCATCGGCAGAGTTCCGCGTCGCGCGGGCCGACGCCTTGACGCGCCCCTCCGCGGCCTTGACTGGCAGCGCCACCACGACGGCGCGCGATGTGCCACGTCTGGGCAGCGGCGACTCCAACAGCATTGGCGCCACGGTCAGTGGCCGCTACCCGCTCATCAACCGTGGCAACCTGGCGACGATTTCGCAGGCGCGCAAATCGCAGGCGCTGGCGCTGGCCGATCTGGAAACCGCCGAGCAGGACTTGATCGTGCGGGTCGCGCAGGCCTACTTCGACGTGCTTGCAGCACAGGACGCACTCGCCAGCACGCAGGCCAGCAAGGCCGCCACCGCCGAGCAACTGGCGTCGGCCAAGCGCAATTTTGAAGTCGGCACCGCGACCATCACCGATACCCGCGAGGCGCAGGCGCGGTTCGACCTCGACACCGCGCGCGAGATCGCTGCCGACAACGACCTGCGCACCAAACGCATCGCGCTCGACCAGATCGTCGGCCGCCCGGGCGTGGCGCCCAAGGGCCTGGCCGCTCCGGTGGTGCTGCCGGCGCCAGCACCTGCCGATCCGGACGTCTGGGTCAACAGCGCCGACAGCGGCCACCCATTGGTGCGCAAATCGCGCCTCGGGCTGGAGATCGCGCAGCTCGACACCGAGCGCGCGCGCGCCGCGGAATCGATGACACTGGACGCCACCGGCTCGGTCGGCGCCACGCGCGGCAGCGGCAGCGGCAATCTTGCTGCGTCTTCCGGCATCACCAAGACCGCGACGATCGGCGTGCAGTTGAACCTGCCGCTGTACACCGGCGGCGACACCGGCAACCGGATCAAGGAAACCGTGGCGCTGGAAGAAAAGTCGCGCAACGATGTCGAGGCCGCACGCCGCGGCGTCGCGCAGGCCACGCGGCAGGCGTTTTTTGGCGTGCAGTCGGGGCTGGCGCAGGTCAAGGCGCTTGAAGCCGCCGAGTCGTCGACCCGGCTCGCACTCGAAGCCACGCAACTCGGCTATAAGGTCGGCGTGCGTGTCAACCTGGACGTGCTGAACTCGCAGACCCAACTCTTCCAGACCCAGCGCGACCTGGCCAAAGCACGTTACGACGTCGTCGTCGGCGGCCTGCGGCTGCGCCAGGCCTCGGGCCAGCTCAAGGCCGATGACCTGCGCGTGGTGAATGGGCTGTTGCAGCCGTAGACAAGTCAGCAACGTTTCTTCACCGCGGCGCCACGCCAGCGGGGCGCCGGCCGGCGCAAACTCCCGCTGTCCGAATCAGGAGCGGCAGACATGGCCCAGAGCAGCAACCCGGCAGGCATCGACAACGCCAGTGCGGCGGCAATAGCGGCGCACCGCTTCGGCCTCGGCGAGCCTTCACTGGCCGCGATCCCCGGCAACCCGGCCGCCTGGTTGATGGCGCAGATCGGGCCTGCCGACCCACAGCGTGGTGACAACCTGGCCAGCCTGGGTGACGGCATCAAGCGTTATGCCGAGTTCCTGTTCAAACAACGCAGTGCGGCGGGCATCGCCAGCATGGCAGCCACCACATCGACGGCAGCGGTGGCGGCTACGGCAGCAATGGCAGCGTCCAGCCCGGCCGACAACCGCAGCGGCGAGCAGCAGTTTGGCGAACACTTCCGCCAGCTCGTGCAAAGCGATGTGCGCGCGCATCTGGCCACCGCCATCGTCACGCAGCGGCCGTTCGCCGAACGCCTGGCGCTTTTCTGGGCGAACCATTTCACGGTGTCGATGGCCAAGGCCAGCGCCCGCGGGTTGGTCGGCGCTTTTGAGCGCGAAGCGATCCGGCCGTTCATCGCGGGCTCGTTCGAGACCCTGCTGAAGAGCGCGGTCAAACATGGTTCGATGCTGCGTTACCTGGACAACGAGCTCAGCGCCGGGCCAAATTCGCGTCTCGTGCAGCAACGCGCGCGGCGTGCGCGTGACACCGGCGACAGCAGCCCGCGCATCACCGGCCTGAACGAAAACCTGGCCCGCGAGGTGCTCGAGCTGCACACGCTGGGCGCGGCGAGCAAGGCTTATACGCAGCGCGACGTGACCAATTTTGCCGCGGTATTGACGGGCTGGCGCGTGCCGCTGCGGCCAGCGGACTACGCCACCGCGGTGGCCTCGGAAATCAATGCACGCTTCGACTCAGCCTGGCACGAGCCCGGCGAAAAACAGCTGCTCGGCAAGACTTACCCTGAAGGCGCAGCCGCGCTCGACGCGGTTTTGCACGATCTCGCCCGGCACCCGGCAACGGCCCGATTCGTGGCGCTGAAACTCGCGCGCCACTTCGTCGCCGACGAGCCGCCGCCGGCGCTGGTCGATCGGCTGGCGGCCGCCTTCAGCAGCAGCAGCGGCGACCTGCCGAGCCTGTACCGCGCGCTCATCGATGCACCCGAAGCCTGGGCACCAGCGCCGGCCAAGCTCAAGACGCCGGAAGAGTTTGCGTCGTCGACGTTTCGCCTGCTTGGCCTGGGCGAGCAGCCGCTGGCGCGCAATGCCGATGCCTCGATCGCGATGATGGGCCAGCGTTTGCAGGCCGCGCCCTCGCCCGCCGGCTGGCCCGACCGCGCCGAAGAATGGTTGTCACCCGACGCGGTCTGGAAACGTGTCGAATGGGCGACGCGCATCGCCGAGCGCGCCGGCCGCGGCACCGACGCCAGGCTGCTGGCGCGCGCCGCCTTCGGCCCGCGCTTGAGCGAAGCCACCGCGACCCAGATCGAACGTGCCGCCGACGGCCCGCAGGCGCTGGCCCTGCTGCTGCTGTCGCCCGAATTTCAACGCCGCTGATTTCTGGAGTTAGCCATGCAAACAACCATGACCCGACCCCATGGCCTGCCGATGCAGCGGCGGCGGTTTGTCGCCGCGCTGGCGGCGGGCTCAGCGGCGCCGCTAATGAGCTTGAGCTTGAGCTTTGCAGCGCAGGCTGCGGCCAGCGATCGCCGCCTGGTGCTGGTCGTGCTGCGCGGCGGGCACGATGGCCTGGCCGCGGTGCCGGCCATCGGCGACCCGGCCTTCGCCGAAGCGCGTGGCGCGCTGGCCCAATACCCGACCGCAGCGCTGCCGCTGACCGGGCCGTTTGCGCTGCACCCGGCGCTGGCGCAGGTGCATGCGATGTTCGGCCGCGGCGAGGCTGCCGTCGTGCATGCCACCGGCCTGCCTTACCGCGAACGGTCGCACTTCGACGCCCAGCAGGTGCTCGAATCCGGCGGCAGCCATCCGCACCAGTTGCTCACCGGCTGGCTGGCGCGCGCGCTGGCGTCCGACCACCGCCGCGGCATCGCGCTGAATACCGCCGTGCCGCTGGTGCTGCGCGGGCCGGGGCAGATCGATACCTGGGCGCCATCGACAATGCCCGAGCCGACACCGGATCTCGTCGCGCGGCTCGAGCAGCTCTACCTCGCCGACCCCGCGCTGGCCCAGGCGCTGGCCCGCGCCAAGGGCCTGCGCGGCGAACCGGCGATGGCCGCCAACGCTGCATCGGGCATGGCGGGCATGGCCGGCGGCGGCGGCCGCGGCGCTGCGGTGGCGCTGGCGCGCAAGGCGGCGGAGTTCATCAGCGCACCGGGGGGGCCGCAGGCTGCGGTGCTCGAGATGAACGGCTGGGACAGCCACGCCAACCAGGCCGCGCCGAACGGCGCCCTGTCGAACAACCTGGGCACGCTCGACGCCGCGCTGGCGACTCTGCGCGACACGCTGTCGGCGCCGTCGGCGCAGGGGCTGTGGTCACGCACCGTCGTGCTCGTGGTCACCGAGTTCGGCCGCGAAGTCGCCGCCAATGGCACGCTGGGCACCGACCACGGCAGCGGCGGCGCAGCACTCTTGCTCGGCGGCGCTGTCAAGGGCGGCCAGGTCATCGCCGACTGGCCCGGCCTGGCCCGCGCCGACCGCTTCGAGGGCCGTGACCTGCGCATCACCACCGACCTGCGCGCCGTCTTCCGCACCGTCTTGCACGAGCATCTGCAGCTCCCCTTGGCGGCGATCGACCGTGATGTGTTCCCGGGCAGCGCTGGGCTGCGCCGGCTGGAGTTGTTGCGCGGTTGAGGCGCGGTTCAGGCGCGGTTGAGGAATGTGGCGGCGGCCGCAAAGATGCTCTTCAGCGCCCGCTTCCCGAGCCCTTCACTGCCGCGGCTTGCGGCTCGTGAGCAGGGCCAGCAACTCGCCGACCATGCGGTTCGCAGCACCACGGTGGGCAGCGGCAAACTCAAACGCATTCCTGACCCAATCGTTGCGCGCCGGGTCGCTGACCAGCGCCACCGC
>JANOKR010000272.1:0-2301 GCA_031419315.1 Betaproteobacteria bacterium | reverse complement strand
TCTGGTAGGCCGCGCGCAGCGGGCCTTCGGCCAGCGCGTTGATCTTGCCGATGAAGGCCTCGTCCTTGGCCGGCGGCACCCAGGTGCCCGCGGCCAGCCATTCCGGCTTGCCGGCATCGCGCACGAGTTCGTGGATCGCATTGATCGCGACGCGGCTCATGTCGTGGCCAAAGACGACCCCGCCGAGCATGATCTCTTCGCTCAACTGGTCGGCTTCGGATTCGACCATCAGCACCGCAGCTTCGGTGCCGGCGACGATGAGGTCGAGCTTGCTCTCGGCGAGTTGGGCCCGGCCCGGGTTGAGCACGTACTCGCCATTGATGTAGCCCACGCGCGCTGCGCCAACCGGCCCGTTGAACGGGATGCCGCTGATCGCGACGGCGGCGCTGGACGCGATGAGTGCGGCAATATCGGCCTGCACTTCGGGGTTCAGGCTGAGCACATGGATGACGACCTGGACTTCATTGAAGAAGCCGTCCGGGAAGAGCGGGCGCAGCGGGCGGTCGATGAGGCGGCTGGTCAGCGTCTCAAGCTCGCTCGGCCGGCCTTCACGCTTGAAGAAACTGCCCGGGATCTTGCCGGCGGCGTAGGTCTTCTCGATGTAGTCGACGGTGAGCGGGAAAAAATCCTGCCCCGGCTTGGCCTCGGTGCGCGCGACGACGGTCGCCAGGACCACCGTGCCTTCGATATCGACCAGCACCGCACCAGTGGACTGGCGGGCGATTTCGCCGGTTTCCATGGTCACCGAATGCGGGCCCCATTGGAAGGTCTTGGTGATTTTGTTGAACATGCTCATGAAACTTTTCTCCACGGATGCGGCGCGTTGGGAGCCTGCGCCGGTTTCAGGCTTGGAGCGTTTGAGCCGAGGCAACAATGCCATTCCAGGGTGCCTGCAGCGCAGGCGCTTTGGAATGACACAGCAGTTGCTCGGTCTTCAATCGGCTCCGGATTGAACCGAGCCCCAGGCGCCTCGTTTGGACGCGCGGGGCTCGATGCGGATTTACTTGCGCAGGCCGAGTTTCTGGATCAGCGCGGTGTACCGCTCGGCGTCCTTGTCCTTCAGATAGGACAGCAGGCGCTTGCGCTGGTTGACCATCTTCAACAGGCCGCGGCGGCTGTGGTGGTCTTTCATGTGCGCCTTGAAATGCGGCGCAAGTTCATTGATGCGCGCGGTGAGCAGCGCGACCTGAACTTCGGGGGAGCCGGTGTCCGCTGCGCCACGCGCATTGGACTTGATGACTTCGGCTACGGCGGTGGCATTCATCGACATCTGGAGTTCCCGAAAAAGCGGAATCCGCCGACGGCCAGCGCTGCAAAGCGCGACAGTTGCGGTTTCCGGGGCTGCGGCGACTGCGCCAATGCCCTGTTGACTTGCGAACGCGGGTGAAACCGACCCGCGCCGTGCTGTTTGCCTGCGCGCCTATCGGCTGCGCAAGACCCCGAGATTCTAACTCAGCCTGCACTCAGCCCGCACGCAGCGCCTGCCCCAGCCGCGCCAGGCCAGCATCCAGGCGCGCCGGGTCGCGCGAGGCAAAACACCAGCGCAGCCAGCCTTCTCCTTCGGGGCCGAAGGCCGCGCCCGGCGCCAGGCCGAGGCCGTGGGACGCGACCAGGTGCTTGGCAAAGGCCAGCGAATCCGCCCGCCCGTCGACGCGAAAGAAAGCGTACATGCCGCCCAGCAGCGCCGCGACCTGCACCCCGGGTAGCCGCGCCAGCCCGGTCACCAGCCGGTCGCGGCAGGCGCGCAGATGCTCGCGCAGCGGCGGCACTGAAGTGTCCGCGCCTGCCAGCGCCACCAAAGCACCACGCTGCACGAACACTGGCGCGCAAGAAGTGTTGAACTCGGTCAGCTTGCCGATCGTGTCCAGATGGCCGGTGGGCAGCACGAGCCAGCCCAGGCGCCAGCCAGTCATCAGGAAGCTCTTTGAAAAACTGTGCACGACGACAAGCCGGTCGTCGGCGCCCGTCACGTCGAGAAAACTCGGCGCCGCAGCACCAGGCCCGAAATACAGGCGCTCGTAAACCTCGTCGGCGACGATCCAGGTGCCGGTGCGCCGGCAGTGTTCGACGATCGCTATCTGCTCGGCCCGGCTGAGTGTCCAGCCGGTCGGGTTGTTCGGCGCGTTGACGAGAAGGACGCGTGTCTGCGCCGTCACTGCCGCGCGCAAGGCGTCGAGATCGAGCGCAAACGCCCCATCGACCTGCACCCGCAGCGGCAGCCGCGTCACCCGCGCGCCCAGGATCACCGGCTGCGCGGTGAGGTTGGGCCACACCGGTGTCACCGCAACGACCTCGTCGCCC
>JANOKR010000271.1:0-13458 GCA_031419315.1 Betaproteobacteria bacterium | reverse complement strand
GCTCTTTCATCAGCTGGTTCACGAAGCGCCAGCCGATCGTCGTGTCGTAGACCGCGTTGTTGCGCGTAAACGCGGTGTCGGCCTTGGGCATCACAAACGGCGCCCGGCTCATGCTCTCGACCCCGCCGGCGATCATCAACTGCGCCTCGCCAGCCTTGATCGCCCGCGCCGCGGTGCCCAGCGCGTCGAGCCCGGAGCCGCAGAGCCGGTTGATCGTCGCGCCGCTCACCGCCACCGGCAGGCCGGCAAGCAGTGAGCTCATGCGCGCGACGTTGCGGTTGTCTTCGCCGGCCTGGTTGGCGCAGCCGAAGATGACATCGCCCACTGCCGCCCAGTCGACCTGGGGGTTGCGCGCCATCAAAGCCCGCAGCGGCACCGCGCCGAGGTCGTCGGTGCGCACACCAGCTAACGATCCACCGTAGCGGCCGATGGGGGTGCGGATGGCGTCGCAGATGAAGGCTTGGGTGACTTGGGTCTGGGTCATCGTCGTGGCCATAAAGTTGGGTTTCGGCAGCTCAGCGGATCAGCGGCACCGCAGTGCGCGCCTGCAATTCATCGAAGCTCAAACCTTCGGCGATCTCGACCACCTTGACGCCGGCCGGCGTGATGTCGAGCACCGCCAGGTCGGTGTAGATGCGGCTGACACAAGCCATGCCGGTCAGCGGATAAGTGCAGCTGGGCACGATCTTCGACGCGCCGGTTTTGGTGCTGTGCTCCATCATCACGCAGGTGATCTTGGCGCCAACTGCGAGGTCCATCGCGCCACCGACCGCCGGTATCGCGCCGGCCGCGCCAGTGTGCCAGTTGGCCAGGTCGCCGGTGCCGCTGACCTGGAAGGCGCCAAGCACGCAGATGTCCAGATGCCCGCCGCGCATCATCGCAAAGCTGTCGGCATGGTGAAAAAAACTGCCGCCGGGCAGCAGCGTCACCGGTTGTTTGCCAGCGTTGATGAGGTCGTAGTCTTCGCGCCCCGCGGCCGGCGCCGGGCCCATGCCGATGACGCCGTTTTCGCTGTGCATCATGATTTCGCGGTCGTCGCTCGAGCCTGCGGCAGGCAGGTGGTTGGCGACCAGTGTCGGCAGCCCGATGCCGAGATTGACGACAGCGCCGTCAGGGATGTCGCGTGCCACGCGCTGCGCCATCTGGTCGCGGGTCCATTTGCCGCTTGTCATGTGCTTGCTCTGCGCTTGCTCATGCGCTTGCCTTGGCGTTGCGCGCGCTCACGCCGCAGCCTTGTTGAAACCACCGCCCGACGTTGGCGCGCGCGGGATCTTCACGACATGCTGCACAAACAGGCCCGGCGTGACCACCGTTTCCGGGTCGAGCGCACCGAGCTCGACGATCTCGTGCACGCTGGCCACCGTGACCTTGGCCGCCATGGCCATGATCGGGCCGAAGTTGCGCGCCGTCATGCGGTAGGTGAGGTTGCCCCAGCGATCACCGCGCTCGGCCTTGATCAGCGCGAAGTCGGCGTGGATCGGGCTCTCGAAAACAAACATGCGGCCGTCGATCTCGCGCGTCTCCTTGCCGCGGGCGAGCTCGGTGCCGTAGCCGGTGGGCGTGAAGAAGCCGCCGATGCCCGCCCCCGCGGCGCGGATGCGTTCGGCCAGGTTGCCCTGCGGCACGAGTTCGAGTTCGATCTGCCCGCTGCGATAGAGGCGGTCGAAGTGAAACGAATCGGTCTGCCGCGGGAAGCTGCAGATGATCTTTTGCACGCGGCCTGCGGCGAGCAGCGCAGCCAGGCCGGTATCGCCATTGCCGGCGTTGTTGTTGACGATCGTCAGGCCGCTGGCGCGCTGTTCGAGCAGGGCCGCAACCAGCTCGTTAGGCAGGCCGGCAGTGCCGAAGCCGCCGATGAGCACCGTAGCGCCGTCTTTCGCGCCGGCGAGTGCGGCAGCAGCAGAAATGGCAATCTTGTTGATCATGACGGAGCGGATTCTGGGGCCGCGGCCCGACCGGCACTACCACGCGTACCCGAGCAGCGCGCCTTGATGCAGGTAATAAACATGGTCGCCGATCTGCAGGCTGCGTTCGAGCCACAGGTCGGACGGCGACAGGTTTGGCGATTCGCCGCGCAGTGCGCGCAGCGAGAGGGTGCGTGCCTGGGTGTCGACCTCAAAGGTCTGCAAGCCGTGCCGGGCCGGTGCCGCGTCTTGCGCGTTTTGCGCGCTTTGCGCGCTTTGCAGGTGCACCGGCAGCGCCAGGCGGGTGATGGCGCCTTGTTGCAAGAGGTTCAGGCCGTGCATGCTGTGCTCGATCGTGCTGCCGCTGCCTTCGTCGCCGAGTGTGATCGAGCGGATCTCGCGTGGCCGCGCCGCATCGAGCACGTCAAAGAGTGCGATCTTGACGCCGGCCACACGCCCGCTCGCCGCCGAGATGTCGCGGCCGATGCCCAGCAGCAGCCCCTCGCCAAGTGGCACCAGGGCGTTGGAAAACCCCGGCACTTCAAGCTCGCCGGCCGTCTTGGGGTCGGCCGGATCGCTGAGGTCGAGCACGTACAGCGGGTCGATGGTGCGAAAGGTGACGACGTAGCCGCGGTTGCCGACAAAACGCACCGCATAGACCTGCTCGCCGGGTTTGCCCAGTGGCGCCGGCCGCGCCGCATTGGGCAAGGTGCTGACCAAATGCAGGCCGGTGTCGGTGCCGCTGCGCTCACGCAGGATCGTCAGCTTGGCCGGTGATGGCGGGATCGCGGGGTTGTTGCTGTCGGCGGTGGTGAACCAGCCAAACTGGCCGCTGAACGTGAGCACGCGCAGGTCACCGCCCAGTTCGCTCATCCGGTACGACTTGCGCTGCGTGTCCCAGCCAAGATGGCCGTCAACGCTGGCCGAGCCGCGGTAGTTGATCGCGGCCGCTGCGAGCGCAAATTTGTGGATATCGGTTTTCATCTCGGCCGGCGCAAACGACAGCCCGCCATTGAGCTGCCCGAGCTGCCACTCAAAGCGGGTCGTCGCGACATACAGGCTGGCGCTGGACATGTAGAGGCCTTCGCTGCCGCCGACAAAACAGCGGCTGGTGGCGGTCGCCGTGGCAGCTGCAAGGTCGAAGACCGACACCGTCGTGATCTCCACCGCCAGCGACTTGTTGTCGATCTGCAAGTAGCAGTCGGTCTCGCCCACCAGCGGCTGGGCCGCACCGCCGTTGATGCGCATCGTCGGCAACAAGTCGGCGGCGCGCAGCTGATCGAGCAACGCTGCGCGCTCGGCCTCAGACGCATTGGCGGCGAGTGCTTCGTAGGCCAGCCAGGGCCGGTGCACGCTGACGACATAGAGCCGGTTGCCGATGCGCCGGCTGTCGACGAGATGGCCGTCGATTTGGACCCGGTCGAGTACGCGCGCGGCGGCCGGGTCGCTGACGTCAATCCTGTCGATGCCGACGCTGCTGCGCAGCCACAAGGGCGCCACCGGCGTGCCACCGATCGGATTGCAGACCCCGGCCACGGTGCAGCGCGCCGGCTCCTCGGTCATCAACCAGCGTTGGCTGAGCACGGCGAGCCGGCGCTGGTCGTCGCTCATCACCATGCCCGATGTCGAGACCTCGCTGGCGCCGTCGGCGCTCAGGCGCAGCGTGGCCAGCATGCTCAGGCCGCCGTCGTCGGCGCGGCGGTGGACGGCGATGCGCCCGCCGGTGCCGGCCTCGGGCTGCAAGGCGTACAGGTGGCGGCCGTCGCTGAGCAGCAGGTCGCTCTCGTCGACGCCGGCTTCTTGCACCAGGGTCGTCGACCGCGCTGGCGGCGCAGCACCCGCCGTCGCCGCGACATCGGTGGCCAGCCCGGCACTCAGCGGCAGCCCCGGCGTCGCCAGCGCTTGGGCTTCGCGCGCCCGCAACCTGGCGCGCACAAACTGCACCAGCTCGCCCGGCCGCGATGCCGCCAGCGCGCCTTCACGCGCGGCGGGTGGCGTGGTGTCCGAGCCACCGCCGCCGCAGGCCATGAGCAGGCCGACAAGCGCAAAGCCCAAGGCCACGCGGGGCGCCAGCGTTGACGGGGCCGCGGCCGGGTTGGCGCCTGGCTGGTCAGGGCGGGCAGGTGAACGTTGCGGTGCGGTGTTCATGGTGGGCTTTCCATTGAGTTCGATGTGTGGGACAATATCCCACATGTTTATCTCATGTCAAGCTCGGTGCCGATGAGCTCCAAGCCGACTATCGTGCTGGCCCGCGTGCTGCGCGTGATGCAGCCGCTGGTGCGCCTGCTGGTGCGCAACGGCGTCACCTACCCGGCGCTGGCGGCGGCGCTCAAACGCTCGTTCCTCGACGCCGCGCGCGCCGAGCTCGACGAACGTGGCATGCCGCCAACCGACAGCGCGCTGACCCTGCTCACCGGCGTACACCGGCGCGATGTCCGTACGCTGACGCGCAACGCCGCGCCCGACACATCGGGCACCCCCGCAGCGCCGCGCAGCCTGCCCAGCGAAGTCATCGGCCGCTGGCTCAGCGACCCGACCTATCTCGACAGCAAGGGCGCTGCACGCACCTTGCCGCGTGACGGCACCGGCCTGCCGGGTTCGTTCGATGCGCTGGTCGCGGCGCTCAGCAGCGACGTGCGCCCGCGCGCGGTGCTCGACGAAATGCTGCGCCTGGGGGTGGCCACTGAAGACGATGCCGGCGTGCATCTCGTGGGCAGTGGCTTCACGCCGCAAGGCGGTTTCGAGGAACTCGCCGCGCTGTTTGCCGCCAACCTGCACGACCACGCCGCAGCCGCCGCCGGCAACCTGCACGGTGCGAGCCACTTTCTGGAGCAGTCGGTTTTTGTCGACGAGATCAGCGCCGATTCAGCGCAGCGCTTGCACAAGGTTTCGGTGCAGGCCTGGAAGCTCGCGCTGCGGCCGGTGATGCGCGAAGCGCAGGCCCGGTTCGACCGCGACGCCACCTCGGCGCTACCCACCGACCGCCAGCACCGCGCGCGATTCGGCGTCTTTTTTTACAGCGAAAAAACAAAGGACTAATGATGACGACCCTAGTGCTGCGCGCGCTTGCTGCGCTGCTGGTCTGCCTGTCAGCGGGGCTCGTTGGCTGCGGCCCCGGCGTGGGCGGCACCGGCCATGGCGAGCCGGCCTTCTCGGTTGACTTCTTCGGCGCGCGTGCGGCCAGCGTGTGCACCAGCGCGCTGTCAAGCGCGCTGGTCTGCCCGGCGGGCGGCGACCCCAACCCGCCCGGCCCGACCAGCCCCGTCGACGCCGGCTCGGCCGCGGTGCTGCTCGCCGACAGCGCAGCGGCGCTGCGTCTCAGCGCCGAGATCAACGGCAACCTGATTCAGGTCGAAGCTCATTGCGACGGCCTGGTCTTTCTCGGCCGCTGGGGCGTTTTGCCCGACGGCCAGGCGCGCTACTTCGGCAGTCTCACGACACCGGCCTCGGCCGACGCGCAGCCCGCGGTGCTCAGCGCAACGGCCACCGTCAACGGCGGCCTGAGCGTGCAGCTGACTGACGCCGCCGGCGCCCGGCTGTATGGCCCGCTCGGCTTGCAGCGCGTGGACATGCTGCCGCCGCGAGCCGGCTGCCCTTGATCGTTTTGTCGGCCGACCCAGCCTAACGCTCGCCCTTGCGATAAGGTTTCATCAGCGCCTGCGGATAAGCCGCGCGCCGCGCCACCAGCACCAGCGCGACGATGGCCATCGCGTAGGGCAGCATCAGGTAAAACTGGTAGGGCAGCTCGATGCCGAGGACGCCGCCGCCGGCTTGTTGCAGGCGCAACTGCAGCGCGTCAAAAAAAGCAAACAGCAGCGCGCCGAGCAGCGCCTTGCCCGGCCGCCAGGATGCAAATACGACCAGCGCGACGCAGACCCAACCGCGGCCGTTGACCATCTGAAAGAAAAATGCGTTGAACGCCGCCAGCGTCAAAAACGACCCCGCGATGCCCATCAGCGCCGAACCCGCCGCCACCGCGCCGATGCGCAAGGCGGCCACTGAAAGGCCCTGGCCTTCGGCAGCGGCCGGGTTCTCGCCGACCATGCGCAAGCTCAAGCCGACCGGCGTGCGATAGAGCAAGTAGGCGATCAGCGGCACGAGGCCCAGCGCGAGCAGCGTCAGCGGTGTCTGGGCGCCGAGCACCGGCAGCGGCAGCCACGACATCGGCACAAAAGGCTCGATCGTCGGCGGGCTGTCGACCTTGGGGAAACTCACCCGGTAGGCGTAGCTGGACAGGCTCGTCGCGAGCAACGTGATGCCCAGCCCGGCGACATGCTGCGACAGCGACAGCAGCACCGTGAGCACGCCGTGCAGCACGCCGATCGCGGCACCGACGATCGCCGCCACCAGCACCCCGAGCCACAGACTGCCACCCTGGTAGACCGTTAGCCATCCGGCAAAGGCGCCGGCGACCATGATCCCTTCGATGCCCAGGTTGAGCACGCCGGCACGCTCGCACAGCAACACGCCCAGGGTACCCAGGATCAGCGGCGTGGCGATGCGCAGCACCGCCACCCAGAACGGCGCGGCGAGCAGCAGGTCGAAGGTTTCGCTCATCACGGGGTCATCGGTGCTTAAGCCCAGCGCAGCCGGTACTGCGTGAACATGCTCGCCACCAGCATCGAGATCAGCGCCACCGCGACGATGACATCGGCGATATAGGTCGGCACCGTCACCGCGCGGCTCATGCTGTCGGCGCCGACGAGCATGCCGGCAACAAAGACTGCCGCGACAACCACACCGAGCGGGTTGAGCATCGCCAGCATCGCGATGACGATGCCGGTGTAGCCGTAACCCGGGCTCATGTCGAGCGTGACGTAGGCGCTGCGGCCAGCGACTTCGATCGCCCCGGCCAGGCCGGCCAGCGCGCCCGACAGCAGCGCCACCTTGACCGTGACCCAGGCCACCGGCATGCCGGCAAAACGCGCCGCGCGGGCATTCGCGCCGACCGCGCGGATCTCGAAACCGGTGGTCGTGAAGCGCAGCAGCAGGGCCATCAGCACGGCGAGCACCAGCGCAACGATGAGCCCGGTGTGGACGCGGCTGCGCTCGACAAGCTTGTCCAGCAGCAGCGTCTCCTGCAGCGCCACGCTTTGCGGCCAGCCCATCGCGCCGGGGTCTTTCATCGGGCCGTCGAGCATCGCCGAGACCAACAGCAGCACGATGAAATTGAGCAGCAGCGTGGTCACGACCTCGTCGACACCGAGCCTGGATTTCAGCAGCGCCGGCACCAGCAGCAAACACGCGCCGGCCAGCGCCGCGGCGAACATCATCAAGGGCAGCAGCAGCCAGGGCGAAGCCGCAAAACCGCTGCCACCATGCAGCCCGCCGACCGCCACCGCCGCCAGCGCGCCAGCGTACAACTGGCCTTCGGCACCGATATTGAACAGGCGCGCGCGGAAAGCGACCGCAGCCGCCAGGCCGGTCAGGATCAAGGGCGTGGCGCGGGTCAGCGTTTCGGTGATTGCAAAACGCGAACCGAAGCCGCCTTCGAGCAGCAGCGCATAAGCACGCCCGACCGGCGCCCCGGCCCAGGCGACGAGCAGCGACGTGACGGCCAAGGTGAACATCATGGCCAGCAAGGGCGCTGCGACGAGCATCGTGCGGGCGCTTTCGGTGCGCGGTTCAAGGCGCATTGGTAGCCTCGTTGGCGCTCGTTTTTGTCGCGTCGTGCTGGGTCGGCTTCGTGATGCTGCCTGTGATGCTGCCTGTGATGCTGTTCGTGGTTCGGTTCATCGCGCTGTCGGCCCCATCAGCACCCGCCATCGCCAGCCCGATCGACGCCAAGGTCCACAACGCTGCGGGCAGCGCCGGGCCGAGACGGCCGTGGTGCATGACCGCGATGCGGTCGGCCAGCGCGAAGATCTCGTCGAGGTCTTCGCTGATCAGCAACACCGCCGCGCCGGCCGCGCAGGTGTCGAGCAGCAGCTGGTGGACATAGGCCACCGCGCCGATATCCAGGCCCCAGGTCGGCTGGTTGGCGAGCACCAGGCGCGGCACGCGGTGGTCGCCGACCGCGCCACCGACCGCGCGACTGACCACGCCACTGACGACACCCCCGCCCAGACCGCCTGCCACGCCCCCGAGCGCGCGCCCGAGGATGAGCTTCTGCATATTGCCGCCCGACAGCGCACGCGTCGGCGTGTGCACCCCGGCAGCTTGCGCGCCGCGCACGTCGAAGCGTTCGACGATCGACCTCGCATGGGCCAGCGCCGCGGCCCGGCGCACGATGCCGGCACGGCTGGCAAACGCCGCGCTGGTGTAGCGTTCGAGGATCAGGTTTTCCCACAGCGGCAGGTCGCCGACGACACCCACCGCATGGCGGTCTTCGGGGATTCGTGCCACGCCGGCATTGATCCAGGCGCGTGGCCGCGCCGGCAAGCTGCGGCCGTCGATCAGCGCCTGCCCGCTGTGCAGGCCGCGCTCGCCACACAGCACTTCAGCCAGCAACTGCTGGCCGTTGCCCGACACACCGGCGACCGCAACGATTTCGCCGGCGCGCACTTGCAGCGCCGCCACCTCGAGCGCCGGGCGTTTTCGGCTGCTGCGCACCAGCGCAGGACGCGCCGCCGCACTCAGCGCCGCCGCGTTGCGCGTCTCGGCATGGCGCATCTGCCCGCCGGGCAATTCGCCGATCTCCGCGCCGCGCAATTCACAGACCACCGCAGCCGGCGTGCGCGCGTGGCGCACCGCCGCGGCGACATCACGCCCGACCATCAGCGCGGCGAGTTCGGCCTTGGCCGCACCGGCCGCGGGCAAGGTCGCAACGAGGCGACCGGCGCGCAATACGGCGATGCGGTCGGACACGCGCAGCACTTCGTCGAGCTTGTGGCTGATGAAGATGATCGACAGGCCGGCAGCGACCATCTGGCGCAAGGTGTTGAACAGCGACTCGCTTTCCTGCGGCGTCAGCACCGCCGTCGGTTCGTCGAGGATCAGGATGCGCGCGCCGGTCTTGCGGCCAAATGCAAGCAGCGCTTTGAGGATCTCAACCCGCTGGCGCTCGCCGACACTCAAGTCGCGGATCAAGGCGTCGGGGTTGACCTCCAGGCCGAAGCGCTGCGCCGCGTCGAGCAGCTGCGCGCGAGCCGCCGCGCGGCGCGAAAACGGCTGCCACAAACTCTCGGTGCCGAGCATCACGTTGTCGAGCACGGTCAGGTTGTCGGCCAGCGTGAAATGCTGGTGCACCATGCCGATGCCCGCGGCCAGCGCGGCCTTCGGCTGGCCCGGCGGCAACGGCTGGCCGTTGACCTGGATGCTGCCGGCGTCGGCAACGTAATGCCCGAACAGGATCGATACCAGGGTGCTTTTGCCGGCGCCGTTTTCACCGAGCAGCGCGAGCACCTCGCCGGGCGCGAGGTCGAGCGAGATATCGTCGTTGGCGAGCAGCGTGCCAAAGCGCTTGCTGATATGTTGCAGGCGCAGGGCGGGGAACTGGGGTTTCACGGCATGGCGAGGGTGGGCTCGATAGCCTACCGTCAGCGGCCCGAATGGCCCCCGGAGACAACCCGATGACCGCTGCTGTTGAGAACCCGATCCGCACCGACGTCAGCGCCGAAGTCAGCGCCGAAGAATGGCAGGCCCGGGTCGATCTCGCCGCCTGTTACCGGCTGGTGGCGATGCACGGCTGGGACGACCTCGTCTTCACCCACATCAGCGCGCGGGTGCCGGGGCCGGAGCACCACTTTTTGATCAACCCCTACGGCCTGATGTTCGAGGAGATCACCGCGTCGAGCCTGGTCAAGGTGGCGCTCGACGGATCGAAGGTCTCGGCCTCGCCACACGAGATCAACCCGGCCGGTTTTTTGATCCACTCGACGATCCACGCCGCGCGCGACGACGCGCACTGCGTGCTGCACCTGCATACCCGTGACGGCATTGCGGTGGCCGCGCAAAAGGACGGCCTGCTGCCGCTGTCGCAGCAGTCGATCTTCCCGCTCTCGTCGATCGCCTACCACGACTACGAAGGGGTGGCGCTCAACAACGACGAGCGTGGCCGGCTGGTGCGCGATATCGGCGCGGCAGGTTACCTGATCCTGCGCAACCACGGCCTGCTCGTTGCCGCGGCCAATGTGCCGGATGCGTTTTTGATGATGTACATCTTGCAGCGTGCCTGCGAGATCCAGATCCGCGCCCAGGCTGCTGGCGCCGGCAACCTGATCGTGGTGCCCGACGCGATCATCCGCGGCGCCCGCGAGGCGCAGCGCAAGGTCGCGCTCAACCTCGGCGGCATGCTCGCCTGGCCGGGTCTGCTGCGCAAGTTGGCGCGGGTCAATCCTGGGTACGACGCCTGAGCGGCCGGCGCCGTCACCCGAGGCGCTGAGCGAGTTCGCCGAAGCCCGCGACCTCGATATCAAACTCACCCACGCGATAAGGCTCGCGCGGCACGCCGGGGCCGTATTCGAGCGGGCGGTCGACATAGGCGGTACGCAGCCCGGTGGTGGCGGCGGCACGCAGGTCGCTCGGGTGCGCCGCGACCATCAGCACTTGCGCCGGTTCGAGGTCGAGGATGTGCGCCGCGCCGAGATAGACCTCGGGATCGGGTTTGTAGTGTTTGAAGAGTTCGGCCGAGAGCACGCAGTCCCAGGGCAGGCCGCCATGTTTGGCCATGTCCACCAGCAGCGACAGGTTGCCGTTGGACAGCGTGCTGATGATGTAGCGCTCTTTGAGTTGATGCAGCCCGGCAACGACCTCGGGCCAGGGCATCAGCCGATGCCAGACGCGGTTGAAGTCGGCGGCCTCGGCTACGTCGAGTTGGATGCCGCGCTCGGCGAGGATGCGGTCGAGGATGCGCCGGTGCAGGCCGTCGATCGTCGTCCACGGCAGCAGGCCGCGGCGGACTTCGTCCATCGCCGGCGGATAACCGGCGCGCCAGGCGTCGGCCAACGCCGGCCAGTCGACACCCGACAGCGCGCTGGCCGGCCCACCGAGGCGGACCTCTAACGCTTGACCTTCACGGATGATCGACGTTCGCCAGTCGACGACCGTGCCGAAGACGTCGAACACCAGCGCCCGGATCGCGCCGGGCACAAAGCCGGGCTTGGCCGCGGCGGTCATGGTGCCTTCAGTCCGCACTCACTTGGCACTCACTTGGCGCTGGGCTTGGGCTGGTTGTCGTCGACCTTGACCGCAAATTTGCCGTCACGGATCGCGGCTTCTTTGGCCTTGACCTTGGCTGCCAGGTCGGCCGGGATCTTTTTCTCGAAGCTGCCCAGCGGGCTGAGTTCGGAGCCCTTGAACTTCATCGTCGAATATTGGCCGTAGTCCTCGGGTTTGAACTTGCCGGCCTTGACGGTTTTCAGCGCGAGGTCGATCGTCGGCTCCATATTCCACAGCGCCGAGGCGATCACGGTGTCGGGGTATTTGTCCTGGGTGTTGATGACGTTGCCGATGGCCAGCACCTTGCGCTCCTTGGCCGCATCGCTGACGCCAAACCGCTCGGCGTACATCACGTCGGCGCCCTTGTCGATCATCGCGAAGGCGGCCTCCTTGGCCTTGGGCGGGTCGAACCAGCTGTTGATGAAGGTGACCATGAATTCGACCTTCGGGTTGGTCTCTTTCGCGCCGGCCATGAAGGCGTTCATCAGCCGGTTGACTTCGGGGATGGCGTAACCGCCGACCATGCCGATCTTGTTGCTCTTGCTCATGCCGCCGGCCAACATGCCGCTGAGGTACGCCGGCTCCTGGATGTAGTTGTCGAAGACGCTGAAGTTGGGCTCCTGCGGCTTGCCCGAGCTGCCCATCAGGAAGCTGACCTTGGGGTAGTCCTTGGCGACCTTGCGCGCGGCGGCCTCGACGGCGAAGGATTCACCGACGATGAAGGTGTGGCCTTTCTCGGCGTACTGGCGCATGACACGTTCGTAGTCGGCGTTGGTGACGTTTTCGCTGAACACATATTCGATCTCGCCGCGCGCGACGGCGGCCTTGAGCGCCTTGTCGATGCGGCTGACCCACTGCTGCTCGACGGGCACGGTGTAGATCGCGGCGACCTTGATCTTGCTGCCCTGGGCGACCGCCGGCGTGGACAGGCTGGCGAGTGTGGCCACACACGTGATGGCGCCGAGGCTGGCGATCAGGCTTGCACTGAGCGTGGTGCGGCGAGAAATGGTCATGGCGGGCTCCTTCGGGGTTGGGGCTGGCAGGGGTGCGACGGATTAAGCAAGAGCCGTTGTGCACGGTCAAGCCGGACAAGCCCGGCGACTAGAATTGAAGCGCACCGCCATGACCCTTTCATCCCTCACCGCACTCTCGCCGCTCGACGGCCGCTATGCTACAAAAGTGGCCGCGCTGCGCCCGCTGTTGTCGGAGTTCGGCCTGATGCAGCGCCGGGTGCAGGTCGAGGTCGAATGGTTCATCGCGCTGTCGCAGGCCGGGTTTGCGGAATTTGCGCCGTTGCCCGCGGCAGCCCAGACGCGGCTGCGTGCGCTGGTCAGCGATTTCAGCGAGGCCGACGCACAAGCGATCAAGGACATCGAGCGCACCACGAATCACGACGTGAAGGCGGTCGAGTACTGGATCAAATTGCGTTTTGCCGGCCGGCCCGAGCTGTTGGCCGCGGCCGAGTTTGTGCACTTTGCCTGCACCAGCGAGGACATCAACAACACCAGCCACGCGCTGATGTTGCAAGGCGCGCGGGCTCAAGTGCTGCTGCCGGCGATCGACGCGCTGCTGGCCCGGCTGACGACGATGGCGCATGCACTGGCGGCGGTGCCAATGCTCAGCCGCACGCATGGCCAGACGGCCAGCCCGACCACCGCCGGCAAGGAAGTCGCCAATATCGTCGTGCGCCTGCGCATTGCGCGTGACCGCATCGCGGCGGTGCCGCTGCCGGCCAAGATGAACGGCGCGGTGGGCAACTACAACGCCCACCTCGCGGCGTATCCGGATTTTGATTGGGAAGCCTTCGGCCGGCATTTTGTCGAACAGCAACTCGGCCTGGCCTTCAACCCGTACACGACGCAGATCGAGCCGCACGACGGCATCGCCGAGTTGTTCGACGCGGTGGCGCGCTGCAATACGGTCCTCATCGACTGGGCGCGTGATGTCTGGGGCTATATCTCGCTCGGCTATTTCAAGCAGCGCACGAAACCCGGTGAGGTCGGCTCGAGCACGATGCCGCACAAGGTCAACCCGATCGACTTTGAAAACGCCGAAGGCAATTACGGCCTGGCGAATGCGCTGCTCACGCACATGAGCCACAAGCTGCCAATCAGCCGCTGGCAGCGTGACCTGACCGACAGCACCGTGCTGCGCAATATGGGCGTCGCGCTGGGCTACTTCAAGCAGCGTGTGAAGGCCGGCGAAGTGGGCTCCAGCACGATGCCGCACAAGGTCAACCCGATCGACTTTGAAAATGCCGAAGGCAATCTGGGCATGGCCAATGCCATGCTGCGCCATTTCTCCGAGAAGCTCCCCATCTCGCGCGGTCAGCGCGACCTTACCGACTCTACCGTACTGCGTAATATGGGTGTGGCGCTGGGCTACACGCTGCTGGCTTACGAGTCTTGCCTGAAGGGGCTGAACAAACTGGAAGCCAACCCTCTGCGCCTGGCAG
>JANOKR010000270.1:0-3687 GCA_031419315.1 Betaproteobacteria bacterium | reverse complement strand
TCGCACCCACCGGTGCGATGTTTGCGTTTGTCGCGCTGTGGACCGGCGCGATCTGGGGCAAGCCGACCTGGGGCACCTGGTGGGTCTGGGACGCACGCCTGACCTCGACCCTGATCCTGCTCTTTTTGTATCTCGGTTTTATCGCCTTGGTCGAAGCCATCGACGAACCCCGGCGCGCCGACCGCGCCGGCGCGCTGCTGGCGATCGTCGGCGCCGTCAACGTGCCGATCATCTATTTTTCGGTGAAGTGGTGGAACACACTCCACCAGGGCGCCAGCATCAGCGTCGGTGGCGGCTCGAAGATGGCGAGCACCATGCTCTCGGCAATGCTGCTGATGACGTTGGCGTTCTGGGCCTACGCGTTTGCAGTCGTCTTCATGCGCAGTCGTGCCGTCATCGTCGAACGTGAACGCGGCGCGGCCTGGGCGATGGAACTGAATAGCGCCGGAGCGACTCGATGAACTGGGCCCCCTTGGCAGATTTTTTTGCGATGGGCGGTTACGGCGCTTACGTCTGGGGTGCGTATGGCGTGACGCTGGCCCTCATGCTCGCCGAACCCCTGCTCGCCAGGCGGCGCGGCCAGCAGGCGGTGACTGATGCCGCAGGCCGGCATCGCGATCGTGACCTCGACCGCGACCTCGATCGCGATCTTGAACCTAAGGACGATTCATGAAACCCCGCCACCAACGTGCCGCGATCGTGCTCGGCGGCCTCGTCGCCGTCGGCGCCATCGTGGCGCTGGTGCTCAACGCCTTCCAGAGCAACCTGGTGTTCTTTTATTCACCGAGCCAGATCGCGGCCAACGAAGCGCCGCAGGGCAAAACTTTCCGCTTGGGTGGCATGGTCGAAACAGGCAGCGTGCAGCGCGACGGCGTGATGGTGGCGTTTGCCGTCACCGACACCGCCAAGACGGTCAAGGTGCGCTACGAAGGCATCCTGCCCGACCTGTTCAAGGAGGGCAAAGGTGTGGTCGCCCAAGGGCAGTTGAAGGACGGCGTTTTTGTGGCCCGCGAAGTCCTCGCCAAACATGATGAAAACTACATGCCGCCCGAAGCCGCCGAGGCCCTGAAACGCGCCCAGGCCGGCAACAGCCAGCTCGGCCAGACGGTGCAAGGCATGGGCAAACCATGATCCCCGAACTCGGCCATTTCGCACTCTGGCTGGCGCTGGCGCTGGCCGCCGTGCTGGGCACGCTGCCGCTGGTCGGTGCGCAGCGTGGGCACCGGCCGTGGATGGCGCTGGCGCGGCCAGGCACGCTGGCGCTGTTGCTGCTCATCGTGCTGGCCTACGCGAGCCTGACCACGTCCTTCGTGAGCAACGATTTTTCAGTGCTCTACGTCGCGCAAAACTCCAACAGCGCCTTGCCCTTGCCGTACCGCATCGCCGCGGTCTGGGGCGGGCACGAAGGCTCGCTGCTGCTCTGGCTCCTGATGCTCGTCGGCTGGATGGCCGCGGTGGCACTCTTCAGCCAGCATCTGCCGCTGGCGGTGCTGGCGCGCATCCTTTCGGTGATGGAACTGGTGGCGGTCGGCTTCTTGCTCTTCACGCTGTTCACGTCGAACCCCTTCGAGCGCCTGATCCCGGCGGCCATCGACGGCCGCGACCTGAACCCGCTGCTGCAAGACCCCGGCATGGTCATCCACCCGCCGATGTTGTACATGGGTTATGTCGGTTTTTCAGTCGCCTTCGCGTTTGCCGTCGCGGCCCTCATCGGCGGCCAGCTCGACGCCCAATGGGCGCGCTGGACACGCCCGTGGACGACCATTGCATGGATGTTCCTGACGATCGGCATCGCGCTCGGCAGCTGGTGGGCGTATTACGAACTCGGCTGGGGTGGCTGGTGGTTCTGGGACCCGGTCGAAAACGCGTCGTTCATGCCCTGGCTGGTCGGCACCGCGCTGATCCATTCGCTGGCGGTGACTGAAAAACGCGGCAGCTTCAAGAGCTGGACGGTGCTGCTGGCCATCATGGCTTTTTCGCTGTCGCTGCTCGGCACCTTCCACGTGCGCAGCGGCGTGCTGTCGTCAGTGCATGCTTTTGCCACCGACCCCACCCGCGGCGTCTTCATCCTGGCCTTTTTGATCATCGTCATCGGCTCGTCACTCGGCCTGTACGCCTGGCGCGCGCCGACGGTGGGCATCGGCGCACGCTTCGCGCTGCTGTCGCGCGAGACCCTGCTGCTGGCCAACAACGTGCTGCTGCTGGTGGCCTGCGCAGCGGTGCTGCTCGGCACGCTGTACCCGCTGCTGCTCGATGCGCTGGGCTTAGGCAAGATCTCGGTCGGCCCGCCGTACTTCGACACCGTCTTCGTGCCCTTGATGGCGCCGCTGGTCTTTTTGATGGGCGTCGGCCCGATCTCGCGCTGGAAACAGACCGCGCTGCCGGACTTGGGCGCGCGCCTGAAGTGGGCCGCCGCGGTGGCCATGGTCTGCGCTGTTGGCGGCGCCTGGTGGTCGGGCAAATTCACCGCGATGTCGGCTTTCGGGCTGCTGCTCGGCTGGTGGGTGGTGGCCAGTGTCGCCACCGATGTCTGGGAGCGCATCGCGCCGCGCGGCGGCGCCTCCGTCTGGCAACGGGCACGGCAAATCCCGCGGGCCACGCTGGGCATGATGCTGGCGCACCTGGGCATCGCGGTATTCATCTTCGGCGTCACCAATGTGCGCACCCACGAAGTCGAGAGCGACGTCAAGATGCGCCCCGGCGATACCGCTGAGCTCGCCGGCTGGCGCTTCACGATGCGCGAGTTTCGCGAGATCGACGGCCCGAACTACCGCGCCGTGCAGGGCTGGATCGAAGTCATGCGCGATGGCAAAAAAGAACTCGACCTGTACCCAGAAAAACGTACCTACCGGGTGCAGAGCATGCCGATGTCCGAAGCCGCCATCAGCACCCGCCTAACGGGTGACCTCTACGTCTCCCTGGGCGAGCCGGTGGACGGCGGCGCAGCCTGGATCGTGCGCCTCTACGTCAAACCGTATGTCGACTGGATCTGGGGCGGCTGCTTGCTGATGGCCCTGGGCGGCCTGCTCGCCGCGCTCGACCGGCGTTACCGCGCGCGGCAGACGGCGCAGGCGCCGGCGCTGACCAGCCTGACCGGTGGCGCCGCCGCGGCCGGTGCGGCCGCGGCGCAGTAGTTTTTTCCGTTATCGATGCCGTCCATGAAAAGCCTGCGCTTCCTCGTCCCGCTGGTGATCTTCGTCGCGCTAGCCTGGTTTTTGTACGCCGGCTTGAGCCTGAACCCGCGCGAGGTGCCCTCGCCGCTGATCGGCAAGCCGGCGCCAGCATTTGTGCTGCCGCGGTTGAGTGACGGCACGCCGGTCAGGAGCGATGCGCTGCGCGGCAAGGTCTATGTGCTCAATGTCTGGGCATCCTGGTGTGCGCCCTGCCGCGAAGAACATCCGCTGATCGTGGCTTTTGCCCAGCGCAGCAAGGTGCCGGTCTACGGGCTGAACTACAAGGACCGCAATGCCGAAGCGCAGGCTTGGCTCAAGCGCCTGGGCGACCCCTATGTCGCGACGCTGGTCGATGCCGAGGGCCGCACCGGCATCGACTTCGGCGTTTACGGTGTGCCCGAAACCTTTGTCGTCGATGGCCAGGGCGTGATCCGCTACAAACATATCGGCCCGCTCACGGAAGTCGCGATCCGCACCAAGCTCGAGCCGATATTGAAGGATCTGGGTGTTTGAC
>JANOKR010000269.1:0-2737 GCA_031419315.1 Betaproteobacteria bacterium | reverse complement strand
CGTCGGATGACGCTGTTCATGCTCGACACCAATACCGTCAGCGCCGCGCTTCGCGGCGCGCCGGCGGTGGATGCCCGGCTGGCGTCGCTGACGCGGATCGACTGGTGCATTTCCGCCGTGACGCGGGCCGAGTTGCGCTTTGGCGTCGCGCTCAAGCCCGAAGCCACGCGGCTTGCGCGCCTGGTGCAAGCCTTTCTGGAACAGGCGAGGTCGATGCCCTGGGACGCCGCTGCTGCCGACGAACACGGCAGTCTTCGCGCGCGGCTGCGCTTGAGGGGCACGCCGATCGGCGACTTCGACGAGATGATCGCTGGCCACGCGATCTCACTTTCTGCGGTGCTGGTGACCGACAACGAGCAGCACTTCCGCCGTGTCGACGGCCTGTCCGTCGAGAACTGGATTCGCCCGGGTTGATGCGCCGCCATTGCCGCGCACGGATCGACACCGGCGCGCTGGCGCCGCCGCAGCGGTATCGTGCGGGCCTCTTGACGAACGAAAGCCGGACATGAAGATCGCATTTTTGGGTACCGGCCTGATGGGCTCGGGGTTTGTGCGCCGCATGCTGGCCAACGGCCATCAGGTCAGCGTCTGGAACCGCACCGCGGCCAAGGCGCAGGCGCTGCAAGTGCATGGCGCCACCGCCTTTGATGACGCCGCAGTGGCGATCGACGGTGCCGAGCGCATCCACTTGTCGCTGGCCGACGATGCCTCGATCGACGCCGTGCTCGAACCGGTGGCGCGGCTGATCCCGCCATCGACCTGGATCGTTGATCACACGACGACCGCCGTCACCCCGACCGCGCAGCGCATCACCAGCTGGGCTGCGCGCGGGCGCACCTTTGTCCATGCGCCGGTATTCATGGGGCCGTCGAACGCGCTTGAAGGCACCGGGCTGATGCTCATCTCCGGCGCGCAGTCGCACCACGACACGCTGCTGCCGCAACTGCAAAAGATGACCGGCAAGGTCGTCTACCTGGGCGCAGCGCCTGAGCGTGCCGCGGCCTTCAAGCTCTTTGGCAACCTCACTTTGTTGGGCCTGCTCGGTGTGCTCGCCGATGTCAACCGCTTGGCGCACGCGGTCGGCATCTCGACCAGCGATGCGTTTTCGCTGTTCCAACATTTCAACCCCGGCAAGTCCCTGCCGGCACGCGCCGCGCGCATCGAGGCCGGCGAGTTCACGTCGCCGTCGTTCGAAGTCTCGATGGCGCGCAAGGATGTGCGGCTGATGATCGAGGAAGCCGCGCGTGCCGGTGTTGACCTGGCCGTGATGCCCGGTGTGGCGGCGATGTTCGACGCCGCGATCGCGCGTGGCGAAGGCGCACTCGACGCCGCGGCTGCGGCGCGCATGCCGGTCTGAGCCGGGCGTGGCGCAGCGGGCGCTGCAAGAGCGGCTGGCGCGTTGACGAGGCGGCGCGCGGCGGGTCGGGTGCTTGGCCCCGGGCCGCCGGACCGGCGGATGTCAGCAAAACATCAGCAAACGATTCGGGTTCGGTCAGGACTTCGCGGCGCGCTGTCGGCAGCATCAAGGTCAGTCGGACACCGCCTCCGCTGTCGACAATCATCCACTCCTTGATGGGACCTATCAAATGAAAACGTTTCGCCGCTTCATCGCCCCCGCTGCGCTGCTCGCTTTGCTGAGCATCCCTCCGGCGTACGCGCAGTCCAACAATTTTGGAGTCGGCACGCTCTTCGACAGTCCGGGCGTGTCCGGGGCGGACACCATCGGTGAGGCGATGGCCGGCATGGCGGTGCAGTGGATTTTTGCCGACGGCACGACCGGGTCCGGCGTTTGGGCGGACATCGGCGGCGGCGGCTGTGGTGTCAACAGCGGCGGCGTTCGGGTCTTTGTTGGCTGCGAGCAGAACACCAGCTTTGATGACGACCCGGAGTGGAAGATTCTGAACAATTCCCAGAAGGTCCTGACCTCGATTCGCTTCAACGGCGCGCCCGGCCAGACTGTATTTGACTGCAACTGGAGCGCCATCGCCACCGCCTGCGCGTCGGGCTTCAGCCTCGGGACCGCCCATTCGTCGTTCGGAGTCGCGCACGTCAAGACCGGCGGCACCTTTGTAGGTTTCGGTACGGGCAGCTACACCAACCTGGTCGGCGTGGCAGGGGCACCGCCTGTCGGCGACCTGTTCGAGCAGTTCACGCTGACCTTCAGCGGCCTGCCTGCCGGCGAGAATTTTTTCTTCAAAGCCGACACCGACACCGCGGTGCTGAGCGCGCCGGTTCCGGGCGTGCCCGAGCCAGGCACCTACGCGCTGCTGCTGGCCGGGCTGGTGGGCCTGTCGCTGGTGCATCGGCGTCGTCGGCAGGCCTGACGATCAGCGCGCGCTGGCGCTCGCTTGCGGCGAGGGCCTCAGCCCCTCAACCGCTGCGGGCTGCAACAACGCTGAGCAGTGCTGCGCTGCGCATCAGGTCTTCGGTCTCCAGGCCTTCGTCGAAGCTGCTGTGCAGCGGTGCCAACAAGGCCTTGGCCTCAGCGTGGCGGCCCGCATCGACCCACAGGCTGGCCAGGCTGGTGGCGGCGCGAAGCTCCAGCGAACGTGTGCCTTGTCGCTGCGCCAAAGCCATCGCCGCTTCGAAGTGGTTTTGCGCTGCTGATGCATCGCCACCAGCTCGCGCCAGCAGGCCCTGCAAACGCCACGTGTCGGCAGCGTGGTAGGCATTGCCAGTGCACGCCAGCAGGTCGACAGAACGAGCCAGCGCATGCCGCGCCTGGGTCAGCCGGCCG
>JANOKR010000268.1:0-38037 GCA_031419315.1 Betaproteobacteria bacterium | reverse complement strand
CGAGTGCGTTGTCGAAGGTGGCGGTGTCGCTCTGGCCCTCGAAGCTGATCGGATAGAGCTTTTCCAGGTCGTCGCCGAGCACCGGCGACTTCATCACGCCCTCGCGGGCACGCATCCAGTTGAAGTTGCCCTTGACGGTGTTGATCTCGCCGTTGTGCGCCACCATGCGGTACGGGTGCGCCAGCGGCCACTCCGGGAAAGTGTTGGTCGAAAAGCGCTGGTGCACCAGCGCCAGCGCCGACACGGTGCGCTCGTCGGCGAGGTCGCGGTAGTACTGCCCGACCTGGTCGGCCAGCAGCAGGCCTTTGTAGATCACCGTGCGGCAGCTCATGCTGGGCACGTAGTACTCGCGGCTGTGGGTCAGCTTGAGCGCCTGGATCGCCGCCGAGGCGGTCTTGCGGATGACATAGAGCTTGCGCTCCAGTGCGTCGGGCACGATGACATCCGGCCCGCGGCCGATGAACACCTGGCGGATCACCGGCTCCTTGGCGCGCACCGTCGGCGACATCGGCATCTCGCGATCGACGGGCACATCGCGCCAGCCGAGCAGCACCTGGCCTTCGGCCTTGATCGCACGCTCCAGCTCCTGCTGGCAGGCCAGCCGCGAGGCATGTTCCTTGGGCAAAAAGATCATGCCGACGCCGTACTCACCCAAGGCCGGCAGGGTGACCCCTTGAGCGGCCATCTCGGCGCGATAAAAGTCGTCGGGGATCTGGATCAGGATGCCGGCACCGTCGCCCATCAGCTTGTCGGCACCGACCGCGCCGCGGTGGTCGAGGTTTTCCAGGATCTTCAGGCCCTGCTCGACGATCGAGTGCGCCTTGTGGCCTTTGATATGGGCGACGAAGCCGACGCCGCAGGCGTCGTGTTCGGCGCGCGAGTCGTACAGGCCGTGGGCTTGCGCGTGCTGCAGTTCCTGCAAAGTCGCCGTGGTCGCCGTGGTCGCCGTGGTCGCCGTCGTTGGCGAGGCGCTGCTGATCGAAGGGTCAAGGTCCATGGCGTCGGTTCTCCGGCAGTCGCACGCGGGGTGGGGAGAATACTGCGGCGCAGCAATCGACTCAAGACCACATAAATGGGGTCGGAGTTAATTAATAACCGCGTTGGCAGGGCAGGGCTATAAATTAGGGCCATAGTCGCCCGAGGCGCGGCGCCGTCGCCATGTCGCGCCGGGCTAGCCGGTCTAGGTGACCTTTCGCGGCCGGCCTCTCGGTTTAAAAGTAAGCGACCGCTCAGCGTGGAGGCCTTTCAGTCCCATGATGAATTCTCGTGATCCCAGCGGCCGGCCACGCCGCGCCGCCGCGTGCAGCGCCGCGGCACGGTCGGCCGGCAGTGGCATCTCGAGCAGCCTCCGCCAGGCGGCTTCGCGCTCGAACGGAGTATTGCCGAGCGCCCAAAAAGCCGGCGCGTCGCTGACCAGCGGGTCGACGACGCGCCCCAGGTGATGCACCGCACTCGACCAGTCTTGCCCAGCGGCGCCAGTCGTGTCGCCTAAATTCTCGGCCGCCGCCACCACCGCCGCCTCGCGCTCGATGTAGCGCATCGCGTCGACGAGCCAGCGCCCGGCCTCAAGCAAGGCCAGCTTGAAGCGGCCGTCAAAAAGCGTACCCGTGCGGCCATGGCGGCGGTTGAACTGCACCACGTAACGCCGGCCGAGGGTCTGCATCATCCGGCTCAAGCCCGCGGCTTCGGCGCGCGGTGTGGCCAGCAGGAGCAGGCGGTCGGGCAGCAGCGCCCAAGCGTGCAGATCAACCCGATGCGTGACCGCCGCATCGCGCAGCAGCGCGATCAAGGCCTGCCGATCGACATCGTCGGCGACGATCGGCTGCCCGTTGTGGCCCTGCTGGACGATGTAATGCGGCTGGCCGGCGAGCACAAATCGCGGCAGGCGGGCCACGACGAAGTCAGCCGCGCGTGGCCCGCTCGATGACGCCGGCCACGACGTCGTCGGGCGCGGCGCGCATCGAAGCACGGCCAATGCCGTCAAGCACCACAAAACGCATTTGCCCGCCAAGCGCCTTTTTGTCGCGGCCCATCAATTCGAGGTAACGCCGCAGGCCGAGGTCTGGCGCCTTCGTCGGCAGCCCCGCGCGGACGAGCAACTGGCGCAGGCGCTCGACATCGTCGTCGCTGATAGCGCCACCGATAGCGCCACCCATCGCGCCTCCCGTAGCGCCACCGATAGCGCCGAGCCGCGCCGACAAGTCCGCGGCCATCAACATGCCGCAGCCCACCGCCTCGCCATGCAGCCAGGCACCGTAGCCCATGCCGGCCTCGATGGCGTGACCGAAGGTGTGGCCAAAATTCAGGATCGCGCGCAGGCCGCCTTCACGCTCGTCGGCACTCACAACCTGCGCCTTGATCTCGCAGGAGCGACGAATCGCGTGCGCCAGCGCTTGTGGCTCACGCGCGAGCAGGTGGTCGAGATTCGATTCGATCCAGGCCAAAAAGTCGGCATCGGCAATCGGCCCGTATTTGATGACCTCGGCCAGCCCGGCGACCAGTTCACGCTGCGGCAGCGTGGCCAGCGTATCGAGGTCGCAGACCACCAACTGCGGTTGGTAGAACAGCCCGATCATGTTCTTGCCCAGCGCGTGGTTGATGGCGGTCTTGCCGCCAACCGACGAGTCGACCTGTGCCAGCAGCGTCGTCGGCACCTGCACAAAAGGCACGCCGCGCATGTAGCAGCCGGCGGCAAAACCGGTCATGTCGCCGACGACGCCACCCCCCAGCGCAAAGAGCACCGTCTGGCGGTCGCAGGCACGCTGCAGCAGGTGGTCGAAGATCAGGTTCAGGGTCTCGAAACCCTTGTGCTGCTCGCCGTCGGGCAGCGCGAGCAGCGACACCTGTTTGTAGTGCGGCGCCAGCGCCGATTGCAGAGCGGCGGCAAAGATGGGCGCGACGGTTTGGTTGCTGACGATCACTGCATGGTGCGCCGCCGGCAGGCCGGCCCAGATCGCCGGGTCGGTGAGCAGGCCGCGGCCGATGACGATGTCGTAACGCGATGCGCCGGTATCGACGCGCACCGTTTGGCGCGGCTCTCCGTCACGGCGAGCGGGTGGGGTGATCGGGAGGGGGTTGCCGGGCATGGCCGGCAAGTTTAGCGGCGTGGGGCGACGCCGCTGTGCTGGCGGTCAGCCCGGCGTGCGCGCGGCGCTGTCGACCGGCGACGGCACCAGGTTCGGGTCGACCTCGCCAGAGAGCTCCAACTGCATCAGGATCATGTTCAGCAGGCCCGGCACCGACGGCCTCGCGGTCTCGACGACATAGTGCGCCGTGCGCCGGTAGAGCGGGTCGCGGTCGCGAAACAGCTCGCGCAGCCGCCGCAACGGGTCACCGCCCTGCAACAACGGGCGATGCGCGTCGTTGCGCAAGCGGCGGAACAGCTCTTCGGGTGTCGAGCGCAGGTAGAAGACGCGGCAGCGGCCGTGCAGCGCTTCGCGGTTGAGGCCACGCAGCACCGCGCCGCCGCCGGTGGCAAGCACGCCGCGGTGCTCAAGCGTCAGCGCCTCGACGACGTCCTGCTCGACATCGCGAAACGCGTCTTCGCCGTGGGATTCGAAATAGCTGCGGATCGGCATCCCGATGCGCTTTTCGATCTCGGCGTCGGTATCGACAAACCCCGTTTGCAACTGCCGCGCCAGGTGACGCCCGACCGTGGATTTGCCACAGCCGGGCATGCCGACGAGGGCGATGGTCACGGCATCAATCTTTGTTCGTGCAGAGGAATTTGGTTTCTGTCGCTGGTGCACCCGGAATGCGCACGGGCATCAGAACGCCACTGCCGCCTATTCCGAACGGACTCACTTGAAACGGTGGCGAGACCTTTAGATCGGAAATATCGTCCGCGAGCACCGGCAAGGTGCCGTAGTAGTTGGCGCGCCCTTCCGTACCCGCAACGCCGGCCGCTGCAACGATGAGGTTGAAATCTATCCAGCTTGCTGAACTCTGGGGGTACTCAAGCCGAACGATCACTTGACCCAACGAATTGGTCCTCGACGCACTCTCGAAGGAAACCGCCACGGTCGCCTTTGGTGGGTCGAGCGCGGGGCGGCCTAGAGGTGAATTGAAGGTTCCGTTGGCATCCTCGACACCTTCTCCGCCGCCGCTGCTATGGTCTTCATCAATTCCGTTTCGGTTGATGTCCTCATTGAGGCAGATCGCTGTAACTGCCTTCGCCCAAACCTCGCCGAGACCGGTCCACTGGCCTTTGCGATAGTGGGTCAGATCGACGAGCGGACTGACCAACACGTCCGATTTCGCAAGTCCTGAGGAGTCATTGACCTGGACGACATAGCGCTTCACATAGGTCAAGCGCGACTCACCGAGAAGAATCTTATTGTCGGTTCCGATGCTCACTGACAGTGCATCCGAGATGATGGTCAGTGTCGTTTTCGCACTCGTCGGGTTCGGGCACGCGTCCGGGGCGAAGTCGGCGTAATCCCAGCAAGCGCGAATGACAACGCCGTTGGTCGGGCTGAACCGAGAACCCGGTACGTATGCCGATACCGCGACCCCACTCGCGTCGCTGTAGACCAGATTGGGGTTGGTCGTAAACGTTCCGCCGAGGAGCAGGGAAGCCGCGTCGCCCCCGTGGTCAAAACGAACGCGGATATTCTTCACAGGCGCATTGGCATCGCCCAGGAACAGCGCACGCACTTCGGCTTGATTGGTGGTTTGGCCATCGAGATTTACAGGCACCACGCTCGGATTCGCCCGCACCGATGCCGAGCGCACCGAACCAGCAGTGGCGTTGGGGATCGCGCCCGGCCCGGCTTGCACGGTGATGCTCTGGACGTTTTCGACACCACCGGCCGATGCGCGCACGCTGAGCGTGCCGGCGGCAGCCGGTGCGATGTAGCTGAACTCGTAGTCGCCATTCAGCCCGGTCCTGGCCTCGGTCTGCACACCGTCGGGGCCGGTGATGACGACGGCCACATCGGCCATCGGGATCGAGTTGGCGTTGACCAGCTTGTACTGCACCTTGCCCGCAGTCGATGGGCTCAGGACCGCCGGCAAGGGCGTGCCAGTGAGTTTGGTGCCGACGACCCGCAGCGTCGCGGTGCGTGTCAACTCACCGCTGACGGCCCGCACGGTCACGACGCGATTGGTACTGACGGCACCGATGCCGATAACGCCAGTCACCACACCACTGGCGTCGGTGGTGCTGCCAGAGACCAGCGCGGTGGCATCCTGGTCGACGCTCAGCGTGACCGCAATGCCGCCGATCGCGTTGCGGTTGGCATCGACCGCGGTCACCGTGGCGGTGACGGTTTCACTGCCGGAATTGTTGAGCGTTGGTGCACTCAGCACCAGCGACAGGTCGGCCGCCTTGGCCCCGGCGCCGGGCCCGCCCCCAAACGGCGGCGACCCCGGATCTCCACCGCCCCCGCCACAAGCCGCGAGCAAAACGACAGACAGCGCCGCCGCCCAACGATTGAATGACGTCATCATCAAATCCATCCCAAGGGTAATTGGCCGGTGTACTGGCTCGGAGGCATCAACGCGCTGACGATCGGTCAGTGATGATCTTCGGCGTGATGAAGACCAGCAACTCGGTCTTGTTGTAGCTGCGCTGGCGGTTCTTGAACAGGTTGCCGAGATAAGGAATGTCGCCAAGCAGCGGCACCTTGTTGACCTCTTCTTTTTCGGTCTGCGTGAAGATGCCGCCGATGACCACGGTGCCGCCGTTTTCGACCAGCACCTGCGTCTTGACATGTTTGGTGTCGATCGCAAAACCGGCCACCGTCGCCCGGCCGACGCTGTCCTTGTTGACGTCGACATCCAGGATCACGTTGCCCTCGGGGGTGATCTGCGGCGTGACTTCGAGCTTCAGGTTGGCCTTGCGGAACTGGATGTTCGTGGCGCCACTGCTGGTTGCCGCCTGGTAAGGCAGCTCTTCGCCCTGCTCGATCAAGGCCTTGACCTGGTCGGCCGTGATGACCCGCGGGCTCGATACGATCTTGCCCTTGCCTTCGGCTTCGAGCGCGGACAGCTCCAGGTTCAGGAAGCGGTTGGCGGTGGAGCTGAACAGGCTCAGCGCAAAGGTCGCCGCGGCCGCACCACCGAGGCCGCTGGTATTGGCCGGCAGGTTGACAAACTGGGTGTCGTTGAAGGGCAGCGTGCCGGTGCTGATCTGGCCGGTCTGGTAGCCGATAGCGTTGAAGTTGCCACCCGGCATGATGCGGTTGTTGCCGCCGACGTTGTAGCCCGGCACGCCGCCGCGCAGGCCGCGCAGGTCGGTGCCGCCCAGCTTGACGCCGAGTGAGCGCCCGAAGGTGTCGTCGGCTTCGACGATGCGCGCTTCGATCAGCACCTGGCGCACCGGGATGTCGATCTTGCTGATCAAGCTCTGGATTTCTTCGAGCTTGCTCGGGATGTCGGTGACAAAGAGCTGGTTGGTGCGGCTCTCGAAGATCACGCTGCCCCGGATGCTGAGGATGCGCGTGGCTTGCGAGTTGCTGCCTCCGCCGCCACCCCCGCTGCCCTGGCTGAGCGACTGCCCGGTGAGGCCGCGCGCGACGTCTTCGGATTTGGTGTAGTTGAGCTGGAACGATTGCGTGCGCAGCGGCTCGAGTTCGGCCAGCTTCTTCTTCGATTCCAGGTCGACCTGCTCCTTGGCGGTGAGCTCGTCTTTTGGCGCGACCCAGAGCACATTGCCCGACTTGCGCACGCCCAGGCCCTTGCTCTGCAGGATGATGTCTAAGGCTTGATCCCAGGGCACATCCTTCAGGCGCAGCGTGACGTTGCCGGTGACCGTATCACTGGTGACGACGTTGAAATTGGTGAAGTCGGCGATCACCTGGAGCAGCGCGCGGACTTCAATATTCTGGAAGTTGAGCGAGAGTTTTTCGCCCTGGAAACCGACACCCTGGGTGAGTTTGTTGGGGTCGAGCTTGACCGGCCGAACCTCGAGCACAAACTGGTTGTCGGTCTGGTAGGCGCTGTGCTCCCAACTGCCACGGGGCTCGACGACCATGCGCACCTTGTCGCCGCTCTGGAAGGTCGACACCGTCTGCACCGGGGTGCCAAAGTCCGACACATCGAGCCGGCGGCGCAGGCTGTCGGGCAAGGTCGAGCGCAGGAATTCGATGACCAGGGTCTGGCCCTGCTGGCGGATGTCGACCCCGACCTGGGTGCTCGCCAGATTGACCAAAACGCGGCCGGAACCATCGGTGCCGCGGCGGAAGTCGATATCGCGCAGGGCCAGCGTATCGGTGTTCTGCGGCGGCGCAAACCGCGCCGGCTCGGCCGTCGCTGCAGGCGCGATCGAACCTGGATCCAGGATGATCAGCAGCGCGTTGCCCTGCAGCTGCGCGCGGTAGTTCGCGGCCGCCTTGAGGTTGAAGACCAGGCGCGTGCGGTCAGCGCCCTGGGCCACGCTCACCGAGCGCAGATTGCCCTGGTTGATCTCGACGGCGTTGCGGCCGAGCGCGCTCTTCACCCCCGGCAGGTCGATCGCCACGCGTGGCGGCGCCTGCACCGAAAAGCCCCCCGGCAAGGCCGTCAAGGGCTCACTCAATTCGATGCGCACGACCTCGGCGCCGGCTTGCTGTGAACTCGTGATCGACTGGATCGTGGTCTCGGCCAAGGCCGATGCCGGCAAGCTCAACGCGGTGACAGCGGCCAACGCGGCGACGGTCGTGGCCAATCCTGCGCGCCACTTTTGCATGATGCCAATCTCCTGGGGGTTTTTCATCGTGCCTTCTCCTGGAGCTGCAGGTTGGTCGCGCGTTCGATCCACTCACCCGCGGCGTCCTGAACGATCTCGCGCAGCACGATCTGTGTTTCGTCGATCTTGGTGATGCGGCCGTAGTTCTGGCCGACGTAGTCGCCTACCTTCACCTGGTAGAGCAGGTTGTCCACGCGCAGCAGCGCAAACGGGCGGCCAAGCTTGTTGACGCTGCCGACCATGCCCATGCTGTCCATCGGATAGGCTTCGAGCGGCTCCTTGCGGCGGTTCAATTCACCGGACAGCAGCGAGTTGGGTTGCCGCGCCTCTTGCTTCAAGGCCACGCTGAGTTTTTGGGTGCTGAAGGGTTCGACCGACTGCAAGCCGGCGTAAGGCTGAGGGTCAAACTTCTTCGGCGGCGACAGCGGCGCGACGTTGGGTTTGACCTCACGCCGTTGCTGCTCCATCCAGGATTGCAGCTCCTCGTGTTCGGCGCCGCAGCCGGCCAGCAGCAAGACCAGTGTGGTCAGCGCCAGGCCGGCCAGGACGGGCTTGCGCGTGCCGCGGGGCTCGGGGTGAAGGCTCATCAGGAAACCTCCGTGCTGCGCACTGCGGTCAATTCGCCTTTCGGGCGGCCGGGCAGGCTCATCAGGAAACCTCCGTGCTGCGCACTGCGGTCAATTCGCCTTTCGGGCGGCCGGGCAGGCTCATGGCTTCTTCGCCCCCTTCTTTTCTTTTTCTTTGTCGGCCGCGCGCCTTTGCTCGGCGACCTCGGCGGCGTCGAGATAGCGGTAGGTGCGCGCGGTCGCTTCCATCGCGAGATTGCCACTGGCACTGTCTTTCGGCGTCGCCGGCCCGATCGTCAGGTTGTGCAGCGTGACGATGCGCGACAGGTTCGCGACATCGGCGGTGAACGCGCCGACGTCGTGATAGCGCCCGGTGACGCGGATCGCGATCGGCAGCTCGGCGTAGTAGTCCTTGATCTCGACATTGCCCGGCCGGAAGAGCTCGAACTGCAGCCCGCGCCCCAGGCCCGCCTGGTTGATATCCGACAGCAGCGCGTCCATCTCGGCCTTGCCGGGGAGTTGCTTCTCGAGCTGGGTCACGTACTCCTGCACCTGCAGCTTTTGTTTGCGCAACTCGCTCAAGTTGACGGCCTGCGTGAGCTTGGCGCGATAGTCCTGCTTCAGCGTCGGCTCGCGGCCGCGTTCGGCCTCGAGCTCGTCGGTCGCGGTGGACAGCACGGCAAACCAGCCGATCGCCACTGCGATCACCGCGGCCAGGCACCAGGCCGCCATCTTGGGCAACAGCGGCCACTGGCCGGGTTGGTTCGGGTTCAGCCCGCGGAACTGCGAAGCCGCGCTTTCGAAGCGGCTCGCTACGTCCAGGGCCATCGGCGCGGTCTTGGCAGCCATCGTTACCTCAGGGAGACTTTTTGGCGATCGCAGCGGCAGGCAGCGCAGCCGACGCCGCCACCGGCGCCGCCGACGCAGCGGCCGATGCCGACGTGGCGGCAGCCTGCACACGCTTGAGCGTCAGGCGCATCGAAAATTCGAACAGCCGGCGCTGGTCACGCCCGGGCGGGCCGATCAGCGTCGATTTGATCTCGACCAGCTCCGGTCGCTCGAGCCAGGTCGCGCTGTAGGAGGTGTTGCGCAGGAACTCGGAGACCCGCTCGTTGGTCTGCGCGATGCCCACCACCGCGACCTGCGTGCCGGTCTGCTTGATGCTCGTGAGGTAGACGCCCTCCGGGGTGTGCTTGACGAGTTCGTCGAGCAGGTAGACCGGCGTATTGCGGTCGGTCTGCAAATCCTCGACCGCCTTCTGGCGCGCCTTGAGTGCGTCGATCTCGGCGCGCAGCGTGGCGATATCCTTGATCTGCGTTTCGAGGCGGCCGATCTCGGCCTTGAGAAAGTCGTTGCGCGCCTGTTGTGTCGACGTCAACTGGCTTAGCACCGTGAACCAGATGCCGACCACCGCCAGGCCGGCGATCGCGCTCGCCCCCAGACCGACAAAAAACGCGCGCTTGCGCTGGCGACGCTTTTCGTCGCGGTGCGGCAGCAGGTTGATCAGGATCACTGCACAAACCTCCGCATCGCCAGGCCGCAGGCCGTCAGGTACGACGGCGCCTCGCGGCGCACGCGGCTTTCGCGCACTGCCGACCCGAGCTGCATGTGCTCAAACGGGTTGACCACCATCGACGCAAAGGCGGTCAGTTCGGTAACGCGGTCTTTCAGGCCCGGCAGCGTCGCGGTGCCGCCGGCGAGCATGACGTAGTGCACCTTGTGGTGCGGCGTGCTGGTGAAGAAGTACTGCAGCGCGCGGCCGATTTCCTGCGACAGGCTGTCAACAAAGGGCGACAGGATCGCCGACTCGTAGTCTTCGGGCAGATCGCCGGCGAGCTTCTTGGCTTCGGCCTCTTCAAACGAAAAACCGTACTGGCGCGAGATCAGCTGGGTCAGCTGCGAGCCGCCAAAAGCCTGGTCGCGGTCGTACAGCATCTCGTCGTCTTTGAGGACCTTCAGGCTCGTCGTATCGGCGCCGATTTCGAACAGCGCCACGAGCGCGTCCTTGCCGCCGTTGGGCAGCGCGGCAATGACCCGGCCCATCGCCAGGCGCGAGGCATGCGACTCGATATCGATCACCGCGGGTTTCAGGCCGGCGGCTTCGGCCAGGCCCTGCCGGTCCTGCACGCGGTCTTTGCGCGACGCGGCGATCAGCACTTCGACGTCGCCGGCCGAACTCGGGCTCGGGCCGATGACACAAAAGTCCAGGCTGACTTCGTCCAGCGAAAACGGGATGTACTGGTTGGCCTCGGCCTCGACCTGGATTTCCATTTCTTCTTCGCGCAAGCCTGCGGGCAGCATGATCTTCTTGGTGATCACCGCCGACTGCGGCATCGCCATCACGACCTGCTTGGTGCGCGTGCCACTTTTGGTGACGACACGTTTGACGGCGTCAGCGACTTCGTCGAACTTCTCGATCTGGCCATCGGCGATCCAGCCCTTTTCAAACGGCTCGGATGCAAACCGCTCGAGCACAAACTCGCCGGTCGCGGTTTGGCCGAGTTCGACCATCTTGACGCTGGACGAGCTGATATCGAGGCCGATAACCGGCGGGTTTTTGCGTCCCAGAACGCGGTCGAGAAAACTCACAGCACCCCACTTTCCAAGCAGCCACTGAGGCGCAGGATTGTTAAGAAGTTACTTCAATGCTAGCAGTAAAGCCCTTGTGCACCAAAGAAAAACGGCTTCCGGAAGTTTCGACGGCGTTGCTTCGGAGTGACGCTGCGAACAGCCTGAAAAAACCTGCCCAGTTCAATTTCATCGGCCTTCAAGCGGCCCATCGAATCAGGCCCGGCACGACCGTGACGAATATCACGGCGGCAAGCCAACCGCGGGCAAGTCAGCCGCAGGCCGGGTGGTTTCTATAATCGGGCGCTGTTGTCGGGAGTCGCATGACCCCAGCCACCCCGCCCACTCCAACGCCCCCTCCCGCCCGATCGACCCACCCCACCTGGCTGCGCTGGACGCTGCGTGTCGTGGCCGGGCTGTCCGGGCTCGTCGTCGCCGGCGTCGCTGGCGTGGCGTTGATCGTCGGCCTGGCGCTGGCGGTGGCCTACCCGAACCTGCCCGACACCTCCAGCCTCACCGACTACCGGCCCAAGTTGCCGCTGCGGGTGTACTCGTCGGACGGCGCCCTGCTCGGCGAATTTGGCGAGGAGCGCCGCACCTTCGTGCCGATCGCGCAGATCCCCAAGGTGATGAAGGACGCGGTGCTGGCCATCGAGGACGCCAACTTCTACAGCCACAGCGGCGTCGACTACAAGGGTGTGCTGCGCGCAGCGCTGGCGCAATTCTCCGAGGCCAAGAGCCAGGGTGCGTCGACGATCACGATGCAACTCGCGCGCAACTTCTACCTGTCCACCGAAAAGACCTTCACGCGCAAGATCTACGAGATCTTGCTTGCTTTCAAGATCGAGGCACTGCTGAGCAAGGACCAGATCCTCGAGGTCTACATGAACCAGATCTTCCTCGGCCACCGCGCGCATGGTTTTGCCGCGGCCAGCGAGATCTACTTTGGCAAACCCTTGAAGGACCTGTCGGTAGCCGAAGCCGCGATGCTCGCCGGCTTGCCCAAGGCGCCGTCCGCGTACAACCCGCTGTCCAACCCCAAACGCGCGACGCTGCGCCAGCGCTACATCGTCGAGCGCATGCTCGACAACGGTTTCATCACCGCCGCCCAGCGCGACGCCGCGTTGAGCGAGACGCTGCGCTACCGCGCGCCGGCCGAGACCGTGGTGCACGCTGAATACGTCGCCGAGATGGCGCGCCAGCTGGTCTACACGCAATACGGCGACGAGAGCTACACCCGCGGCCTGCATGTGCACCTGACGGTGGACTCCGCGGCGCAGACCGTCGCCTACCGCGCTTTGCGCAAGGGCCTGATGGATTTCGAGCGGCGACAGGTCTACCGCGGGCCCGAGGCCTACGTCGACCTGCCGGCGGCCGAAGCGCAGATCGACGCGCGCGTCGCCGAAGCGCTGGTCGAGCACCCCGACAACGACGAGTTGCGCGCCGCCGTGGTGCTCAGCGCCGACGTGCGCAAGGTCGTCGCGGTCTTGCAAAACGGCGATAGCGTGACCATCACTGGTGATGGCCTGAAGCCAGTGGCCTCGGGCCTGGCCGACAAGGCCGGCCCCAAAGTGCAGATCCGCCGCGGCGCGGTGGTGCGTGTGATCAAGAGCGTGAAGGCTGGCAAGGATGGCAAGGACGTAAAGGAAAACAAGGAAGAGTGGACCCTGACCCAGGTGCCCGAAGTCGAAGGCGCTTTTGTCGCCCTCGATCCGCGCAGCGGTGCGATCCGCGCGCTGGTCGGCGGTTTCGACCATGGCAAGAGCAAGTTCAACCATGTCACCCAGGCGTGGCGCCAACCGGGGTCGAGCTTCAAGCCTTTCATCTACTCGGCGGCACTGGAGAAAGGTTTTACACCAGCGACGGTGGTCAACGACGCGCCGCTGTTTTTTGACGCCGGCACGACTGGCAGCCAACCTTGGGAGCCAAAAAACTACGACGGCAAATTTGACGGCCCGATGAATCTGCGCACCGGCCTGGCGAAGTCGAAGAACATGATTTCGATCCGCATCTTGCAGGCCACCGGCGCGCCGTTTGCGCAGGACTGGATCACACGATTCGGCTTCGATGCCGACAAACACCCGGCCTACCTGACGATGGCGCTCGGCGCGGGTTCGGTGACACCGATGCAGATGGCCACTGCCTATGGGGTCTTTGCCACCGGCGGCTACCGCGTCGAGCCGACCTTGATCGCGCGTGTCACCGACGCCCGCGGTCGGCTACTCGCCGAGACCAAGCCGGCGGCACTCGACGAATCGCGGCGCACCCTCGAAGCGCGCAACGCCTTTGTGATGACCTCGCTGCTGCAGGAAGTCACCCGCTCGGGCACCGCCGCGCGAGCGCAGGGCAGCCTCAAGCGGCAGGACATCTACGGCAAGACCGGCACCACCAACGATTCGATGGACGCCTGGTTTGCCGGCTACCACCCGACACTGGTGGCAGTCGTCTGGATCGGCTACGACCAGCCGCGCAAGTTGGGCAGCAACGAAACCGGCGGCGGCTTGGCGCTGCCGGTGTGGATCGACTTCATGACGATGGCGCTGAAGGGCGTGCCGGCGCAGGAACTGGTGCCGCCGGAAGGTGTCGTCAATGCCGGCGGCGACTGGGTCTTTGATGAATATGCCGGCGGCCGAGGCGTTTCCAGCCTGGGCTTGGAGGACAAGCTGCCGCAGGCGCCGACCCACGAAGAGCGCAACAGCATCCTCGACCTTTTCCGCCGCTGAGCGCGGTACTGATTCACTGCGCTGAAGTACGGCGCGGGGTCAGTCAGGTCGAGGCAAAAACCAGCGCGCGCCCGCCTTGTAGTGATGCCTCGCGCGACAGCGCGGCAAAAAACTCGGTGCCGTCGCGGGTATCGACCCAGCGGCCGGCAGCGAATCGAAAGTGATAACCGCCGGCGCGCGATGCGAGCCACAGTTCCTGCAGCGGCGGCTGGGTGTTGATGACCAACTTGCTGCGGTCGGGGAACTCCAGCTCGAGCAGGCCGCCGGTGCGGTGCGCGTCGATATCGATGACATCGTCTTGCAGCCAGGCGTCGACCGTCGCCTCGATCGAAGCGAGCACGGCAGCGCTCAGGCGGTGGTACTCGGCATCGGTGAGCGCAGACATGCTGTCTAGAATCCGGTGATCATGAAACAACGAACGATGAAAACGAGTGTAGCCGTGGCAGCACTGTGCCTGTTGGCCGCTGCTTGTGGCCAAAAAGGCCCGCTGTCGCTGCCGGGTGCTGGCACCGCCAAAGCCGACGCGGGATCGACTGCATCGCCAACGATCACGCCCGCATCGACATCGGCCTCGAGGCCCGCTGCTGCGGTGCCGCGCTGATGTTGCCCGGCGCCCCCTGGCTGGCCCGCGAAGGGCTTCAACTGGTGCTCGACGGCTGCGATCTCGACGCCTTGGCCACCGAGTTCGGCACCCCGCTGTTTGTCTATTCGCGCGGCGCCATGCTCGACGCTCTGGGTGCCTACCAGCGCGCGCTCATCGGGCGCCGGCATCTGATCTGTTATGCGATGAAAGCGAACTCGACGCTCGCTGTCGTGCAGACCTTCGCGGCGGCCGGATGTGGCTTCGATATCGTCTCGGCCGGTGAGCTTGAACGTGTGCTTGCCGTGGGCGGTGACCCCGGGAAGACGGTCTTTTCAGGCGTCGGCAAAAAGCGCAACGAGATGCGCCGAGCGCTCGATGTTGGCGTGCTGTGTTTCAACGTCGAAAGTGAAGGCGAGCTCGAACTGCTGTCGGCAGTGGCGGTCGAAGCCGGCCGCACTGCGCGGGTGAGCCTGCGCGTGAATCCCGATGTCGACGCCAAGACCCATCCGTATATCTCGACCGGTCTGAAGGGCAACAAGTTCGGCATCGCGCATGGCCGCGCCGTCGCCGCCTACCGGCGCGCCGCCGCGCTGCCGGGGCTGCAGGTGGTCGGCATCGATTGCCACATCGGATCGCAGATCACGCAGATCGAGCCCTATGTCGACGCGCTCGATCGGCTGCTCGACCTGGTCGAGGCGGTTGAAGCCGCCGGCATCCCGATCCACCATGTTGATATCGGCGGCGGCCTGGGCATCACCTACACCGACGAAACACCGCCAGGCGCCGATGTGCTGGTGGCGCGGCTGCTCACACGCATCGACGAGCGTGGTCACGGCCACCGGATGTTGATGCTCGAACCGGGGCGCTCGCTGGTCGGCAATGCCGGCGTCTTGTTGACCGAGGTGCTGTACCTCAAGGCCGGTGCCGATGTCGACGAGGTCAACGACACCACCGACAGCACCGACAGCACCGACCCCACCGACCCCACCGACCCCAACGCGCCCAAGAATTTCTGCATCGTCGATGCTGCGATGAACGACCTGCTGCGCCCGGCGATGTACGAAGCCTGGATGGCCATCGAACCCTGCTCCGAGCGCGCCGCGCTTGGCAAACGAACCTGGGACGTCGTCGGCCCGGTTTGCGAGTCGGGCGACTGGATCGGCCGCGACCGCGCACTCGCGGTGCAGCCCGGCGACCGCCTCGCGGTGCTCTCGGCCGGCGCCTACGGCATGGCCATGTCGAGCAACTACAACACCCGCCCGCGGGCGGCCGAAGTGCTGGTGGACGGCGGCCGCGCGACGCTGATCCGCGAGCGTGAATCGGTGGCCAGCCTGTTTGCCGGCGAGCGGCTGCTCAATCCGGCCTGATCACTGCCGACCGAGTCAAGCCGGCTGGATGCGGCCTTCTTCGACCGCGTGGCAGGCGATCTGCACGCCGCCAATCGTCTGCAGTGCCGGGCGCTCGGCTGAGCAGCGTTTGTTGGCATGCGGGCAGCGCGGGTGAAAGGCGCAGCCGGCCGGCGGGTTCAGCGGGTTCGGCACTTCACCCTGCACCGGCGTGCGCGCGCGCCCGCTCATGTGGATATCGGGGATAGCGTCGAGCAGCATCCGCGTGTACGGGTGCCGCGGCCGCGCAAAGAGTTCGGCCTTTTGGCTGAGTTCGACCAGACGGCCGAGGTACATCACACCGACCTGGTCGCTGACATGGCGCACGACGGCCAGGTTGTGCGAGATGAACAGGTAGGTCAGCCCGCGCTCGCGCTGCAAGTCCTTCATGATGTTCAACACTTGCGCCTGCACCGAGACATCCAGCGCCGAGGTCGGCTCGTCGCAGACCAGAAATTCCGGCTGTGTTGCCAGCGCGCGTGCGATCGAGATGCGCTGGCGCTGGCCGCCCGAAAACTGGTGCGGGAATTTTTCGACATCGGCTGCGGCCAAGCCCACCGACAGCAGCAGTTCGGTGACCCGCGCGCGCTGTTCGTCCTCGGTCGTCGCCAGCGCATGCTCGCGCAGCGGCTCGGCAACGATGTCGAGGACTTTCCAGCGCGGATTCAGGCTCGCGTACGGGTCCTGAAAAATCATCTGCATGCGCCGGCGCAGCGCACGCAACTTGGCCGCATCGCTGAAGGTCGCGGTGTCCTGGCCGTCGAACTCGACGCGGCCGCGGGTTGGCGCGTAGAGGCCGACGAGCAAGCGCGCGACGGTGCTTTTGCCGCAGCCCGATTCACCGACCAGCGCAAGTGTCTGGCCACGAGGAATAGCAAAACTGACACCGTCCACCGCATGCACAAACTGGCGCTGCTTGCGCTCGACGACGCGGTTCAGCCAGGGCGCGGAGACATCAAAGGTCTTGGCGAGGTCGGTGACTTCGACGAGAGGCTTGCCGTTGCCGACACCGTTGCCGACACCGTTGCCGCCACTCATGCCGCAACCCCCGCGCCCGGCGCGTGCAACCAGCAGGCGGCTCGCGTCTTCGCCGCCTGAAAGAGATCGGGTCGGTCCACGAGGCAGCGGTCAAACACCTTGGGGCAGCGCGGGTTGTAGGCGCAGCCGGTCGGGATCTGGTTCAGGCGCGGCATCGAGCCGTCGATCTGCAGCAGGCGCTCACGGTCTTCGTCCATCGCCGGGATCGAGCCCATCAGCCCGGCGGTATAGGGGTGCGAACTCGAATGGATGACATCGTGCACCGGCCCGATTTCGGCGATCCGGCCGGCGTACATCACCGCGACGCGGTCGCAGGTTTCGGCGATCACGCCCATGTCGTGCGTGACCAGCATCACCGCCGCGCCATGCTCTTTGCACAGGCGTTTGAGCAGCGAAATGATCTGCGCCTGGATCGAGACATCGAGCGCCGTGGTTGGCTCGTCGGCGACGATGAGTTTGGGCTCGGCGGCCAGCGCCAACGCGATCACAACCCGCTGGCGCATGCCGCCTGAAAACTGGTGCGGGTACTGCTCGATGCGCTCGGCAGCGGCCGGGATGCCGGTTTCCTGCAGCAGACGCACCGCACGCTGGCGCGCTTCTTCGGCGTTCACCGGCAGGTGAGTCTGGATCGTTTCAGTGAGCTGGCGGCCGATCGTATACAGCGGGTTCAGCGAGGTCAGCGGATCCTGGAAAATCGCGCCGATCTTGCGGCCGCGGATCGCGCGCATTTGTTCGTAAGGCAGGTTGTCGATGCGCTGGCCTTCGAGGCGGATCTCGCCACCAGCGATGCGCCCCGGCGGCTCGAGCAGCCCGATGATCGCCGCGCCGGTGAGCGACTTGCCGGCGCCGGATTCACCGACGACGCCGAGAATTTCGCCCGGCGAGATGTCGAAGGAAATGTCGTCGAGCGCCAGCAGCGTGCCGCGTCGCGTCGGGAACTCCACGCGCAGGTTGCGGACTTCAAGCAGCGGTGCGGTCATGTCTCTCGCGCCTTCAACGCAGCCGCGGGTTGACCGCGTCGCGCAGCCAGTCGCCGAGCAGGTTCACCGACAGCGCGATCATCACCAGCATCAGGCCCGGGAAGATCGTGATCCACCATTCCCCTGAGAAGAGAAAGTCGTTGCCGACGCGGATCAAGGTGCCCAGCGACGGCGAGGTCGGCGGCACGCCGACACCCAGGAACGACAGCGTCGCTTCGGTGAGGATCGCCTGGCCGACCTGGATCGTCGCCAGCACGAGCACCGGGCCCATCACGTTCGGCAACACATGGCGCAGCATGATGCGGCCCGGGGCGACGCCGATGACGCGCGCGGCCTGGACATATTCCTTGTTGCGCTCGACCAGCGTCGAGCCGCGCACGGTGCGTGCGTAGGGCACCCAGCCGGTTAACGAGATCGCGATGATGAGCACCGAAAACGCCAGCGCCTCATGCGCGTTGGGGAACATCGCGCGGCCGACGCCGTCGATCAGCAGCGCGATCAGGATCGACGGGAACGACAGCATCACGTCGCACACACGCATGATGAAAGCGTCGATCGAGCCGCCGGCAAAACCCGACAGCAGGCCGAGGCTGACACCGACGACCACCGACAACACCACCGACGCCAGGCCGACAAAGAGCGAGATGCGCGCGCCGTACATCACCGCCGAGAGCAGATCGCGGCCCTGGTCGTCGGTGCCGAGCAGGTAGCGGCGTCTGCCTTCGTCTTCCCAGGCCGGCGGCAGGCGGGCGTCGCCGAGTTCGATCGTCGCCAGGTCAAACGGGTTGTGCGGCGCGATCCAGTTCGCGCCGAGCGCCATCACCAGGCAGACCAGCGCGATGCCGGCAGCCAGCATCGCCACCGGCGAAGTGCGAAAGCTGTGCCAGATATCGCCGTCGAGGAAGCGTGCAAACGCGCCGGGTGCGGATGCCGGTGCCGCGCTGGGATCGGGGATCGACGTGCTCATATTTTGGTGGGCGCCATCAGTGCCCCGCGGTGGATTTCTCGATGCGCAAGCGCGGGTCGACGGCAAAGTAAAGCAGGTCGACGCTGAGGTTGATGATGACGAAGATCAGCGCGATCAGGCACAGGTAAGCAGCCATCACCGGGATGTCTGCAAACTGCACCGCCTGGATGAACAGCAGGCCCATGCCGGGCCACTGGAAAACGGTCTCGGTGACGATTGCAAAAGCGATCAGGCCGCCGAGTTGCAGGCCGGTGATCGTGATCACCGGCACCAGCGTATTTTTCAGCGCGTGGCCGAAGTACACCGCACGATCCGGCAGGCCACGGGCCCGCGCAAACTTGATGTAGTCGGTGCGCAGCACTTCGAGCATCTCGGCGCGCACCAGGCGCAGGATCAATGCGAGCTGAAAGACCGACAACGTGATGGCGGGCAGCACGAGGTGCTTCCAGCCGTCGACAGTCAGAAAACCGGTCGTCCAGGCGCCCAGCGCGACCGTGTCGCCGCGGCCAAAACTCGGCAGCCATTTGAGCATCACCGCAAAGAAAAGGATCAGCAGGATGCCGATCAGGAAGGTCGGCAACGAGACCCCGAGCAGCGACACCGTCATCACCAATTGCGACCCGAAGCTGCCGCGTCGCAACGCCGAGTAGACGCCCAGCGGGATGCCGACACCCAGCGCGATCACCGCGGCGGCGAGCGAGAGTTCCAGCGTCGCCGGGAAACGCTCGACGATCAATTGCGACACCTTGCGCCCCTGGCGCAGACTCAGGCCAAATTCGCCGCTGACGGCGTTGCCGACAAACTTGGCAAACTGCACCGGGAAGGGCTGGTCCAGGCCGAGGTCGCGGCGCAACTGGTCGCGCTGCTCCTGCGTCGCGTCCTGGCCGAGCAGGTTGGTCACTGGGTCGCCAACGTACTGGAACAGCATGAACGCCAGGAAGGCGACCGTCAGCATCACGATGACGGCCTGGGCCAGGCGGCGAAGGATAAAAACGAGCATCAGGGCCGCGGTTTGCGGTCAGTTCGTTGGTGGTGGTTCGGAGCCTGGGCGGCGACGTGCAGGCGAGGCAGGTGAGCCGCGACACGCCAAGCGCATGCGAGACAGCCGCATCATCGTCAAATCACCCCGTCACCGCAGCGGGGGAAACCCAAGCGACGCCGAGACCGCGTCGCGATCTGGCTGTGTTAGCGCAACGTCGAGATAGCGCCAACGTCGACGTGGCCGTACCAGGCTTTCGAGGTCGCGCCGGTGTTGTCGGCGTCAGTCATGAACGCGATGCCGACCAGCTTGCCGGGCGCTTCGCCAAATGCACGCTGGAAGTCGGCGCCGAGGTCTCGCTGGTGGTCGCGCCATTGCCCGAGCTGTTTTTTTCCCGAGTCGAGCACGATCTTGCGGATGCGGTCGCTGCGCGGGTTGACGATCATCGAACCCGGCGCGGCATGGGTATCCCAGACATACATCAGCGTCGCGTACGGCGGCGCTTCGCCGGTCAGCAGTTGTGCCAAGTCGAACATCGCGCGGGTGCGTGGCGAAAGCTGGCTGCGATCACCCTCGAACGCAAACACGACGCGCGCGACAGCATCTTCGCTGTCGATGTCGGCCACGCTGGCCGCTGGGTTCAACTGATCGACCCACCAGGACAGCTTGACCCGCCCGAGCTGGTCGTGCGGGATATCGACACGGCGCCGCCACATGCTTGCCGAGCGATCGGCCAACGCGGCGACGGCCCAGCGGCCAGCCTTGTGGGTCGCGGCATAACGCGTCGCGCGCTTGCCCGGCAGGGTCACGGCGTGCCAGCCGTCGTCACCGATCCCCGCCACTATCGATGATGACGGTAGCGTCGGTGGCGAGACACACGCGACTAGCGCCAGCGCAACCGCCACCGGCGTCGCCAGCTTGAACAAGCGTGAAATGGAAGGAGTCACGAAAAGGCCCGCGCTGCACCCACAAAAAAGCCGCCCCTTGCGGGGCGGCTTCGATCTGACAGACTCAGCCCGCAACCAATGCGGGCTGTTCAGGTCAGCTTAGAACGTGTGCTTGACGCCGAAGTCGTAGCCCGACTTCTCGGTCGCGGCCTTGCTGTTGCGCGCAAAGTCGGTGTACAGCGTGGTGCGCTTGGACAGCGAATAGAAGTACGCCAGACCCAGGCCGGAGACGTTGGTCACGCCACCGACGCTGCGCTTGGACATACCGACGCGGAACTCGGCGGCGCCCATCGGCATCGTGGCCTGCAGGGTGTAGGCCTTGTGCTTGGCGGCGGTGGTGTCCTTGCCGGTGCCCATGAAGCCCCACAGCTTGAACGCACCGAAGTTGTACTGGCTGTTGATCGACGTCCAGTTGTCGTTCACGTTGCCCGGGTTGTTCATACCCATGCGGATCGCAAACGGGCCCGCGGCGTAAGACACGCCAAAGGCCTTCGGACGATCAGCGCAAGTGCCGAACGTGGTGCCGGTGGCGGCCGCAGACCAGGTCTTGGCGCCGCAGTTCTGGTTCGACTCAGCAATTTGCGCGCTGAACGAAAAACCGCTCATGTTCGGCGAGTTGTACGTGATCGAATTGTTCACGTTGGTGTGCTGGCCGACCGCCGAGCGCTGGATGCCGCCGAAGATCGTGAAAGCGACCGTGTCCCAGCCCCAGGCGTCGCCCATGACTTCGCCGTGGAAGAAGGCGCCGTTGTACTCACGGCCGAGGCGGACTTCACCGAAACCACCACGCAGACCAACAAACGAGCGGGCCTGGAACTGCGTCGTCGGCGAGCCGTTCGGCACGCCAGCGCCACCGTTCATCACGCCGTTGTTCGGGGTGAAGCGGTTTTCGAGCTGGAAGAAGGCTTGCATGCCGCCGCCCAGATCTTCAACACCGCGCCAGCCGAGGCGCGACGAGGCGCCCTGGCCCATGCGCTTTTGGGCGCTGCCGATGTCTTTACCGACGTTGGCGTCGATGAGGCCGTACATGGTGACCGACGATTGGGCAAACGCTGCACCTGCAAACGCGCCGAGCGCGGCGAGGGCGAGCAAGGATTTTTTCATTGCAACTATCTCCTAGGTTGAACAAGACATCCCGATCAAGGGTGCACCCGAGACACCCTGTGGATGCCGATCAGGCCAACCTCCTCTGCGGAAGTTGAACGTATTGCACCAGAGGGGCCGCCGGGATGCAAAGCCTTGACCCGCAAAACGCGTTTCCATGTTGTCTGGCAACAACGAGCGGCGCTTCCTGCCACCGGCCGCACCGCCTGGCAGCATCGGCTATTCTGCTTGTCGACGATGACACCCGATCGACTGCTCACCGGCTTGGACAACGCCCTGCGCACGATTTTTGCGCCGGCTCAGGCATCCCGCCAGCGCCCGTCCCCGCCCCCCGACCAAGCGGCGCCAGCGCTGGACGCCGCCGAGCGGCGCTTGTCGGGCGCGCTGATGCGTGTCAACCAGGTTGGCGAGGTCTGCGCCCAAGCCTTGTACCAGGCCCAGGCTTTGACCGCGCGCAGCGCCGCCTTGCGCGACCAGATGCAACAGGCCGCACGCGAAGAGACCGACCATCTCGCGTGGACTCAAGACCGCCTGGCCCAGCTCGGCGACCGCCCGAGCCTGCTCAATCCACTCTGGTACGGAGGCGCTTTTGCCTTCGGGCTGATCGCCGGCCGGTTGGGTGACGCGACGAGCCTGGGTTTTGTCGTCGAAACCGAGCGCCAGGTCGAAGAGCACCTGGCCGGACACCTCGACCGGCTGCCAATAAATGATCTGCAATCGCGCGCCATCGTCGCGCAGATGAAGGCCGACGAGGCCGACCATGGCCAGCGCGCGCTGGCCGCTGGTGCTGCTGAGATCCCGGCACCGGCGCGCTGGTTGATGCGCTGTGCAGCGCGGGTGATGACGACCATCGCCCACCGCGTTTGAGGCAGCTCGGCGCCGGCGGCGATGAACGCTCAGCCAGCGACGATTTCGTGGCTGTTCGTGACCTCGGCGGTTTTTGCCAACATGATCGTCGCCGAGCAATAGCGCTCGTGTGAGAGCTCGATCGCCCGCGCCACCGCGGCCGGCGGCAGGTTTTTGCCGGTGACAACAAAGTGCTGGTGGATCCTGGTGAAGACCTTCGGGTCTGCGGCTGCGCGCTCGGCGGTCAGCTTGACGGTGCAGCCGGTGACCGCATGGCGGCCTCGTTGCAGGATCAGCACCACGTCGTAGGCGGTGCAACCGCCGGCGCCAGCGAGCAGGGTTTCCATCGGCCGCGGCGCCAGGTCCCGGCCGCCGCCATCGGGCGCGCCGTCCATCGTGATCAGATGGCCACTGCCGGTCTCGGCGGCGAAGCCCATGCCGGTTTGCGGCAGCCAGTGCACAGTGCATTCCATCGCGCGGGGGTGGCCACAAAGCCACTGAGGATGACGTTGCTGCGGATTGTGCCGGCTCGCGTCACGCTCTCGGTGAAGCACCGTGCCACGTATCATCCGCCGCCCCCACCAGCCCGCGCCATTCGGCCTGCCCCACGATGCCCGGCGAAGCCCGCAAACGCAGCGCCCTCAGCGCGCCGAAAGAAAAATCCACCGCGGCCGTGGCGCGCGAAACGCCGCGTTCGGCGCGTTCGGCGCGTTCGGCGCAGGACTATCTGAAGAAGATCCTCACCGCCCGGGTCTACGACGTGGCCAAGGAGACTTCGCTCGCGCCGGCCAAGCAGCTCTCGCGCCGCTTGGGCAACCATGTGCTGCTCAAGCGCGAAGACGAGCAGCCGGTGTTCAGCTTCAAGCTGCGTGGCGCGTACAACAAGATGGCGCACCTGACGCCTGATCAGCTCGCGCGTGGCGTCATCTGCGCATCGGCCGGCAACCACGCGCAGGGCGTTGCGCTGTCGGCGCGCAAGCTGGGCTGCAAGGCGGTCATCGTGATGCCGGTGACGACGCCGCGGCTCAAAATCGATGCCGTGCACGCGCTCGGTGGCGAGATCCTGCTGCACGGCGAGAGTTACTCCGACGCCTACGTGCATGCGCTGGCGCTGCAAGCCGAACAGGGACTGACGTTTGTCCACCCCTTCGACGACCCCGACGTGATTGCCGGCCAGGGCACGGTGGCGATGGAAATCCTGCGCCAGCACCAGGGCCCGATTCACGCCATCTTCGTGGCCATCGGCGGCGGCGGGCTGGTCAGCGGCATCGCCGCGTACGTCAAGGCGGTGCGCCCGGAGATCAAGGTCATCGGTGTGCAGACCAAGGACTCCGATGCGATGCTGCAGTCGGTGCGCGCCGGCAAACGTGTGCTGCTCAAGGACGTCGGTCTGTTTTCCGACGGCACCGCGGTCAAACAAGTCGGCGTCGAAACCTTCCGCCTGACCCGCGCGCTGGTCGACGACTTCTGTGTCGTCGATACCGACGAGGTCTGCGCTGCGATCAAGGATGTTTTCCAGGACACCCGCAGCATCCTGGAGCCGGCGGGCGCGCTCGGCGTCGCGGCGCTCAAACAATACGCGCAGCAGCACAAGGTCAAGGGCCAGACCCTGATCGCGATCACCTGCGGCGCGAATATGAATTTCGACCGCCTGCGCTTTGTCGCCGAGCGGGCTGAATTTGGCGAGCGCCGTGAGGCGCTGTTTGCAGTCACGATCCCCGAAGAGCGCGGTTCGTTCAAGCGTTTTTGTGAGCTCATCGGCGCTTCCGGCCAGCGTCAGGTGACGGAGTTCAACTACCGCATCTCCGACGTCAGCCAGGCGCATGTTTTTGTCGGCCTGTCGATCACCCGCGCCGACGAGGCCGTGCGCATCGCGCGCTCGTTCAACCGCCACGGTTTTGCCACCGTCGACCTGACCGACGACGAACTCGCCAAGGAACATGTGCGCCACATGGTCGGCGGGCGCACCGAACTTGCGCACGACGAACGCCTGTTCCGCTTCCTGTTCCCCGAGCGGCCGGGCGCGCTGATGCGCTTTCTGTCGGCGCTGCACCCGAGCTGGAATATCAGCCTCTTCCACTACCGCAACCAGGGTGCCGACTACGGTCGCATCCTCGTCGGGGTGCAGGTGCCGCGCAGCGATGACGCCGCATTTGCGGTTTTCCTGGAGACCCTGGCCTACCCCTTTGTCGAAGAGACCGAGAATCCGGTCTACAGACTGTTTCTGCGCTGAAAGCCTGCGCAACTAACCGCCCGGTGAACGGCCCCGTGATCGCTGCGTACACTGCCCGCCATGAACGCGTCCAGCCCCCGATCGCTGATCTCGCCGACCTCCAACCCAGTGCTTGAGGGTGCGCTGCGCGACAAGCTCGGCCGCCGCGGCGAAGTCACCGGCAGCCTGGGCGAGCTCGAGCCGCTGGCGATCCGTCTGGGTTTGATGCAGGGCACGCTGAAGCCCAAATTCACGCAGCCGCAGATGCTCGTTTTTGCTGCCGACCATGGCCTGGCGGTGGACGGCATCGAGCCGAGTTTCCGGCGCCCGACCCACGAGCAGGTGCAGCAATTGCTGGCCGGCCGGCTACCAATCTCGGTCTTCGCGCGCCAGCAGCAGCTCGCGCTGACCGTCGTCGACGCCGGGGTCGCGCTCGACCTGCCGCTGCACGACGGCCTGCTCGTGCGCAAGATTGCGCATGGCACGCGCAACGCCCGCGTCAGCCCGGCGATGAGCCTCGAGCAGGCGCATGCCGCGATCCGTGCCGGCATGGAAATCGGCGACACCTTGCAGGGTAACCTGATCGCCTGCGCGGGCCTGGGCGTCGGTGCGCACGAGAGTGCTGCGCTGGTGCTCGCGCGCCTGACCGACACCGCGGTGCGCGATCTTCTCGTCGCCGGCCCGCGGATGAACGCCGATACGCTGGCGCACCTGATGGTCATCGTGCAAGGCGCCCAGGGCCGGCATCGCGGCCTGACCGACCCGGTTGAAGTCCTCGCCGCCTTTGGCGGCTTCGAGATCGCGATGATGGTCGGCGTGATGCTCGTCGCGGCGAGCAAGCGCATGCTCTTGATGGTCGACGGCATGCCGGCCTATGCCGCGCTGATGGTCGCCTCGCGCATCGCCACCCCGGTCACCGACTACTGCGTTTTCTGCCGCAGCCGCAGCCACCTCGGCCTGGACCGCGCACTCGGCCTGTTTCGCGCCTCGGCGCTGCTCGAGTTGGCGCTGGACTCGACCGACGGCACCGGCGCGACCCTGGCCTGGCCGCTGGTGCGCAGCGCCGCCGCGCTGCTCAGCGATGTCGCCGACGGCGACGACGCGGGGCCGTCTCAGCCGGGCGCGGTCGAGCCGATCACCACGCCCGCGGCCAGCGGCGACCGCGCCTGATCGGCAACGCCGGCGCTCAACGCCCGGCGCCGGCGTCGCGCCTCAGACGGTCAGCCAGCGTCGACGTGCCGCGAGGCGCCGGCAGTCGGCCCAGGTCGTTGCCTTTTCGCGCTGCAAAGCCGGCCCCAGGCAGAGCATCAGTTCGGCGCTGGCCTGCGCATCGGCGAGCGCATCGTGGCGTGCGGCATTCACGATACCGAAGTGGGCCAGCCATTCGTCCAGCGACCGCGCTTTCACGTCCGGCCGCGCCACGGCGGCCAAGGCTTCGATATCGAGCCAGCGCGCCGCGGCAGCTCGGCCCAGCGTTTGCCGGCAAGCCGCGTCAAGCATCAAGCGGTCAAACCCGACGTGGTACCCCAGCCGGGGCGAGGCGCCGGCCCAGACGTTGAAATCGCGCAGCACCTGCGCCGCCGGTTGGCCCCGCCGCTGGGCGCCGACACCGATGCCGTGGATGAGGATATTCGCGCGATCAGGCCTGGCGGCACCGACCGGCTGGCCGATCTTCGCCTCGAAACTGTCGGCAGCGTCAAGCCACATCCGTGGCGGCCGCGATGGCGCACGATCCCAGCGCAGCGCCACCGCGCCGATCGCCAGCAGGCGGTCGTGGGCCGGATCGAGGCCGCTGCTCTCGACATCGACCACCACCCAGCGCTGCTCGTCATCAGCCGGCGCCTTGGCGGCCTTCGGCCAGAGCCAACGCCAACCCCAACGCATCAGCGCAACCAGTCGAGCGCGATGCGCTGCTGCAAGCGCCGCGCGACACCCAGCGCATCCTTGAGCAGCCGGCGGTCGAGATCGCTGAGCGTCGCCGGATCGACGCGGTTCGGGTTGGTGGCGCCGCCGCCGACGCCGACGCCGCCAATCTGCACCCGCAGGCGCAGCGCCTGGATCAGGTCAAACGCGCCGACCCAGCTCTCATGCTCAGCCGCCGGCACGCCGAGCAGGTTGCCGGCGGCGGCGAGCCGTTCGCGGGTGCCGGTGGCCGCCACACCGCTGGCCAGCGCCAGCAAGCGCGCCGACTCGACAAAAAGGGCGCTGCCACGCAGCTTCAGGTCGATGCCCGGCGGCGCGGCCTCGTCTTCGGCATCGGCATCGGCTTGCAACCCGCCGTGCCAGTTGAGCGCCGGCGAGGATCGCATCACGTTTTGCGCCAGCAGGTGCAAGAAACGCGGCTGCCGCGCGGCGTCGCCGACGAGCATCTCGCTCAAGGGCGCCGCAAGCGCGGACTCGCCTGCCAGCGGCCGCAGGTCGAAATAGATGCTCGCCTTGAGCAGGTCTTCTGGTGTCGCACGCGCCATCCAGTCGGCAAAACGCGCGCGCCAGTCGCGCAGGCGCAGGCAGCAGGCCGGGTTGCCCGCCATCACGCCGCCTTTGCACAGCGGATAACCACATTCGTCGAGGCGCAGGTTGACCTCGCCTGCCAGCAGAAGCCAGGCTTGGCGCTCGGTCTCGTCGACCTCGTCGGCAAGCACCAGGCCGTTGTCCTGGTCGGTGGCCACGGTCTGCTCGGCGCGGGCTTCGGAACCGAAAGCCAGCCAGCAGGCGCGGCGCATCGACAGGCCGCGTTGCGCCGCGATGATCTGGACGAGCCGGCGCGTGAGCACATCGTTGAGATGACTGACCAGACCGGTCAGCGCGGGCGCGATCAGGCCTCGCGCGAGCAGGTCGCGTGCAAATTGGCGGATCGAAGGCGCCAGCCCGACGAGTGCAGGCACATCGGGTGCGTCGCCAAGATCGGCACTCAACGATTTCAGCGACCGCAATTGCAGCGCGAACAGGTCGTGCTCGGCAATCACGCTGACGACCTGCCCGCGTTGGGTCAGCGGCAGGTGGTGGATGCCATGGCGCGCCATCAGCAGCGCCGCGTCGTGCAGACGCGCGCCGATATCGAGGCTGTGCACCGGCTGGGTCATCAATGCGCCAAGCCGGACCCGACGCAGGTCCGGCGGCGGCTCGGCGAGCAGGATCCGGCCGAGCAGGTCGGCCTCGGTGAGGATGCCCAGCAGCGCGCCATCGGCGTCGATGGCCAGAATCGAACCGACCCGCGCCGCGTGCATCTGCGACAGCGCGGCGTGGACCGTGGTGTCGGGTGACGCGGCCACCGGCAGGCGACGCGGCAGCAAGGCCAGCGGCGACTCGAACGACTGCTCGTCGAGGACGCGACCGGCCAACGTGGTTTGCAATGCGCGGCGAGAGGCCTCGAGCAGATGCTGCACACGCCGGTTGGCGAAGTCGGCCAGCACGGTGTCAGCGGCCACCAGGCGCCGAAACAGCGCAGCGTCGAACTCCAGGCAAAAGACGTCGTCGACCGCGGTGTAGGGCGCCGATACCGCGCGCTCGCCGAGCACCGCGCCGATCGGCAACAGGTCCCCCGCCGCGGATTCGAAGGGCAACCCATCGGCGGCACGCCCGGCAACTGCGCCGCGGCGAATCCACAGCAGGCGCGGCAGCGGGCCGGCGCCGGGGTCGAGCACGGTTTCGCCGGGGGCGTAGTAGGTCTGGCGGGCGCCGCCGACAAGGCTGTCGAGCGTGGCCGGCAGCAGCTGCGCAAAAGGCGGGCAGTGCCGCAGTTCGGCCCGCAGGCGGTCGAGCAGGGTGTTGGTGAGTGGGCTGGGTGTCGACATCATCCGGCGGATCGCGATGGTCGCTGTGGCGGCGCTGGCCTTGCGATGGGCGCCCGGTGGCTGCTCGTTGCCGTGTCGTCGCCGACGCGCCGCCGATTGGTTGCCGTTTCGTCGCCGATTTGATGCCGACTATTGTCGTGTCGTCGGCGCCGGGACGGGCCGGTCAGGCGGTTGCGGCTCGGGCATCAAGGCAGGCGCCGCGTTTGGCGCGGCGACGGGCATCACCGGCCGTGTACCCACGCCCCCGGGCAGCCCCGCTGGCAAGGCGCTGCCCGCCAGGCCGCCGGGCGTGCCGGTAGCCGGCGCTGGCAAGGCGGGCAACTCGAGCGCCACCGTCGCCGCACCGCCACGCGGCCCAAGGCCGACGTTGCGCGCGCTGACCGACAAAACGACGGTATCGCCGTCAACCGCCGCACCAATGCGGTAGGCCCGCGCCGGTTTGCCGTCGACCGCGATCAGCGCGACGGCTTCGCGGCTGTCAGCCGCAGCGCGCGGCGCGGCAACCCCGAGCAGTTGGTAGCGGCGCTCTTCGGCCGGTGCGGTTTCGCGCGACGTCGAGGCGAGCATCGGCAGGCTGTCGACGCCGAGGATGCGCGTCAGATCACCCCGCGCCGCGGCCGCCGTGGCAACCGTCAAGGTATGCGCCGGCGCCGGGGTCGAGGGCGCGAACAAACGCAGCGCCCAGAACGCCGCAGTGGCGCTCACTGCGGCCCAGATCACGAATGCCAACCAACGTGCAGCCATGCGACGATTATCATCCATCGTTGCCACGCCAAAGCTCCTGAAATGACCCCCGAAAACCGTTCTTCGCGCGCCGCCGCGCGCATCGCAAAAAACCGCGGTTTCACCTTGATCGAGATCATGGTCGTGCTGGTCATCATCGGCGTACTGGCCGCACTCATCGCACCGAACCTGCTCGATCGCGCATCCGACGCCAAAGTCACCGCAGCACGCACCGACGTCAGCAGCTTGATGCAGCAGTTGAAGCTGTACAAGCTCGACAACGGCCGCTTTCCGACGAATGAACAGGGACTCGAGTCGTTGATCCGCAAGCCCGGCACCGGGCCGATCCCGCCGAACTGGAAGCCCTATATCGACAAGCTGCCCAAGGATCCCTGGGGTCAGAACTACCAGTTCATGAACCCGGGCGTCAAAGGCGAGATCGACGTCTTCAGCTTTGGTGCCGACGGCCAGCCCGGCGGCGAGGGCAACAATGCCGACGTCGGCTCCTGGCAGTAGTCGTCGCGGCGGCTCCGGCCGGGTCGTTGGCGGATCCGGCGGCTCATCTCGCGGCTTCATTGGCGCTCCCGCGCTTGGCTCCATCGGCAGCTCGTCGCGCGGCTTCACGCTGATCGAACTGCTCATCGTCGTCGCCCTCGTGGCGATGGTCTCCGGCCTGGTGTCGCTGGCCATCCGCGACCCGGCGGCGTCCCGACTCGAGCGCGAAGCAGCGCGCCTTTCGGCGTTGCTCGAAGCGGCCCGCGCCGAGGCCCGCGCCTCGGGCCTGGCGGTGCGCTGGGTGCCCACTGGCGCCGCTGATCAAGTCATCGTCGCAGCGCGTGTCACCGACAACGCAACCGGCGCTGCGCCCGCCGGCGCGACGCGCACGGCGACCGCCACCGCAACCGAAGCCGGCGGCGCCGATTTCGTCTTTGTCGGCCTGCCGGCCGCGCTCGGGCTGCCGCAGCGCTGGCTCGGGCCCGACGTCAGCGCCGAGATCATCGGCGGGCGTTCGGTGCTGCTCGGCCCCGAGCCGCTGATTGGCGCACAGCGCATCGTGCTGCGCTTGGCCGACCAGCGCATCACGCTGGCCACCGACGGCCTGGGGCCGTTTGCGGTGGTCATCGACCCGGCGCCGTGACGCAACCCCGCCCCCGGCCGCCAGCGCCCCGCGGCTTCACGCTGATCGAGGTGCTGGTCGCGCTGGCGATCGTCGCCGTGACGCTCGGTGCCGGGCTGCGCGCCGCCGGCTCGGTGACCGACAACGCGCAGCGCCTGGCCGACGTCACCGCGGCGCAATGGTGTGCCGACAACGCGCTCGCCGACCTGCGCCTGACGCGCCAGTTTCCGGGTGTCGGCGACAGTGATTTTGGCTGCGAGCAGCTCGGGCGCAACTACAAGGGCACGCTGCGCACACGGCCGACGCCGAACCCGAATTTCCGTCGCATCGATGCGATCGTGGCCGACGACGCCGGGCGCCCGATCCTGACCTTGTCGACGGTGCTGGCGCGTCAATGAAAAACGCCGCGGAGCAAGGCCATGAAGCCCGCCGAGCAACGCGCCGAGCAGCCGACCACGCGCCCGGCTGCCAGCGCGCCTTCACCCTCGTCGAAGTGCTAGTCGCGCTGGCGATCATGGCCGTCATCGCGGCGATGGCCTGGCGCGGTGTCGACGGCATCGCGCGATCGCGCGACGTCAGCAATGCTGCGGTCGAACGCACGCTGCGGCTGAATACCGTGCTGGCCCAGTGGGAGCAGGACCTGCTCGCGATCCACACCAGCTTTGCCGCGCCGCCGCTGCGGTTTGACGGCGCCAGCCTGCGCCTGACCCGCGAGGCGCCGGGCGGCGTGCAACTCGTCGTCTGGACGCTGCGCGGCGGCGCCTGGTGGCGCTGGGCGAGCCCGGCCGTGACGCGGGTGTCGGACCTGCAAGAGCATTGGCTGCGCAGCCAGCAATTGCTCGGCAACGAACCTGGCACGCTGCAGGTCATCGATAGCGCCAGCGCGCTGCAGGTCTATTTTTTCCGCGGCAATGCCTGGGCCAACGCGCAGTCCAGCGGCGACGCCGCCGCGCCCGGCGTCACCGCTGGCAGCAGCGACGAGCGGCTGCCCACCGGCGTGCGCCTGGTGATCACGCTGCCGGCCGGCAAACTCACCCGCGACGTCATGCTCGCGCCGCTGGTGCCATGAGCTGCCGGGCCGCCTGCGGCCAGAGGCCGCAGTCCTTCGACAGGCGCAAAACCGTCCTCAGGACGGTTTTGCGTCCAGTCTCAGCCCCCAAGGCGAATACCGCAGCGCGTCGCGCGGAGGTCGCCTGATGAAGCGCCGCAGCAGCGACCAGGCCGGCGCAGCGCTGCTGATGGCGATGCTCATCGTCGCGCTGGTCGCCACGCTGGCCGCGGCGATGGTCTGGCAGCAGTGGCGATCGATCCAGGTCGAGTCCGCCGAGCGGGCGCGCACCCAGTCGGCCTGGATCCTGCACGGCGCGCTCGACTGGTCGCGCCTGATCCTGCGTGAAGACGCCCGTGCCGACAACGCCAACGCGGCCGGTCGGCCGCCGCACGACCACCTCGGCGAACCCTGGGCCACACCCCTGGCCGAAGCGCGTTTGTCGACCTTTCTCGCAGCCGACCGCGACAACAACACCGACAGCGGCCCCGAGGCCTTTTTGTCCGGCCAGATAGTCGACGCCCAGGCGCGCTACAACCTGCGCAACCTCGTTGCTGACGACAGCAAACTCAAGCCGGCCGAGCTGGCAGTTTTGACGCGCCTGTGCGAAGCGGCCTCGCTACCCGGCGACACCGCCAGCCGCATCGCGCAGGCGCTCGCCGCGGCCTGGGCGCCACGGGTTGTCGGCGAGGCCGACCCCGCGAACCGCCGGCTGGCACCGCAGCGGCTGGCGCAGCTGAGCTGGGTGGGTGTTGATGCGGCCACGCTCGAGATCCTGCGCCCGCTGGTCGAACTGCTGCCGCTGGCAACGCCGATCAACCTGAATACCGCGGCGCGCGAGGTCATCGCCGCGGTCCTCGATCTCGACCTGGCCACCGCCGAGCGCCTGGTGCAAGCGCGCCAGCGCTCGGCATTCCAGACCCTCGACGCCGTCAAACCACTGCTGCCACCCACCCTGACGCTCGAACCCGCGCGAGTCGGCGTCGGGTCGTCGTACTTCCACGTCAGCGGTCGGCTGCGGCTGGACGAACGCGTGCTCGAAGAAACCTCGCTGGTGCGCCGCAATGGCGCCGATGTCGTCAGCCTGAACCGCGAACGGCGCAGTTGGCATGCTGGCAGCATCAAATGATGGCCCCCGCCGGTCGCGCACAATGCTGCGATGAAGCTACAGAAACACCCTGTAAGTCTTTGATTTACATGGCGTTGCAGTTGCTCATGATGCACATCCGCGATAGCCTCGATCTCCCATGCCCGTTCTGGTCGTCCAAATCCCGCCACGCGCGCGCTTGAGTGCGCGGGCCGAAGGTGCTGACAGCATCGCCGCCGAGCCGAGCGCGCGTGTCGAGTACAGCTACGCCCTCACCGACGACGGCCTGACCGTCGCCGCGCAGGGCCGCGCCAGCGCCAAGGCCCTGCCCAACGCCGACGCGGTGGTCGCCGTGCTGTCGGTGGCCGATGTCAGCTGGCACCGCGTCAGCGTGCCCAAGGCGCCACCGACCAAGCTGCGCGCGGCGCTTGGCGGCCTGCTCGAAGAAGCGCTGCTCGACGACCCCGAGGCGCTGCACTTTGCGCTCGCGCCAGACCACAAGCCGGCGCAGCCGGCCTGGGTCGCGGTGGTCCACAAAGCCTGGCTCGAAGGTGTGCTCGCGGCATTCGACAAAGCCGGCATCACGGTCGACCGGGTGGTGCCGTCGCTGTGGCCGGGTGACGCGCCGCGGGCGCATTTTTTCGACGCTGCCGCCGAAGACGGCAGCACCCCGGAGCCGACGCTGGTGATGGTCGACGTCAACAGCATCATCTGCGTGCCACTGGCGGGCAGCTTGGCGCGTGCACTGCTGCCGGCGTTTGCCGCGCAACCCGCGCGCTGGACCGCGACGCCAGCGGTCGCCGCCCCGGCCGAACGCTGGCTCGGCGCGGCGGTGCATGTGCAGACCGAAGTCGAGCAAGTCGTCGCCGCGGCACGCTCGTTGTGGAATCTGCGCCAGTTCGATCTGGCCTCGCGCCACCGCGGCTCGCGGGCCCTGCTCGAACTCTGGAAAAGCTGGATGAGCCCGGGCTGGCGCCCGGCGCGGCTTGGCCTGGCCGGCCTGGTGGTGCTGCAACTCGTCGGCCTGAACCTCTGGGCCTGGGCGCAGCGCAACGCCATTGACGACAAAAAACGCGCCCAGGTCGCGCTGCTGCAAAGTGTTCATCCGCAGGAGCGGGTGGTCGTCGACGCGCCGCTGCAGATGCAGCGTGCCACCGAGGCACTGCGCGCCGCCGCCGGCCGCCGCAGCGACAACGATCTGGAGTCGATGCTGTCGGCCGCCGCCGCCGCCTGGCCCGATGGCCAGGGCGCAGCGCCCAGCCTGCGCTTCGAACCTGGCCAGCTCACGCTGCCCGCCACCGGCTGGAGCGACGAGCAAGTGCGCCAGTTTCGTGATCGCCTGCGCCGTGACGGCTGGGCGGTCGACCTGACGCAGGGGCGGCTGATGATCACCCGTGCCACGATCGCAGCCTCGGCCAAGGGCGCCGGATGAACGAAGCGATCGTTCCCAATGACAGTGCCGGCAGTGGCCGCCGCGGCGCGGTCGCCGGAGCCGGCGCCATAAAAACCCGGCTTGCGCCGATCTTTGAGCGCTGGACGTCGATGGCGCCGCGGGAGCGCCGGCTGGTCGCCGCGATGCTCGCCGTCATCGCGGTCTTCGTGCTGTGGACGGTGGCGGTGCAGCCCGCCTGGCGCACGCTGCAACGCGCGCCGGCGCAACTCGACAGCCTCGATGCCGACTTGCAACTGATGCAGCGCCTGGCCGGCGAAGCGATCGAGCTGCGCGCCGCGACGCCGATCGGCGCCGGCCAGTCGACCCTCGCGCTGACCGCCGCCAGCGACCGCCTGGGCGCCAAGGCACGGCTGTCGGTGCAGCGCGACCGCGCCGTGCTCACGCTCGACGGCATCGGCAGCGACGCGCTGCGCGGCTGGCTGCTTGAGGTGCGCTCAGGTGCCCGCGCGCGGGTCATCGAAGCCCAGCTCGCGCGCACGCCACAAGGATATGTCGGCACCCTCACGGTCTTGATCGGGGGCGTGCAATGAGCGAGGTGCCCCGATGAGCGTTTTCGAAGCCCTCGCCGGCCGGCTCAAGGACGCCTTTCCGCGCCGCCGCGCCGACCCCGCGTCGAGCGTTTTTGCCGATACCTCGATGGCGCAGGTGGCGTGGGAGCGCCGCCGCCGCGCCGCGATGCACTTCGGCATCGTCGGCGCCGTTTTGGGCGCCCTCGGCGGCGTGATCGCTTTTGCCCCGGCGGCCTGGCTCGCCGCGGCGGTGGCGGCCGGCACCGACGGCCGGCTGCTGCTGGCTGAGGCCCGCGGCACGGTTTGGCGCGGCAGCGCGCTGCTGGTGCTCACCGGCGGCGCCGGCAGCCGCGACGCCGCGGCGCTGCCGTCACGCCTGGAATGGTCGATCGGGCTCAACGGCCTGGCGGCAGAGATCAACTTGCGCCAGGCTTGCTGCCTGACCGGCAGCGTGCCGCTACTGGTGCGGCCGGGTTTCGGCCGCTTCAGTGTCGTCGTGCCGCCGATGCCCGATGGGCTGGGCCAATGGCCGGCAGCCTGGCTGTCGGGCTTGGGCACGCCCTTCAATACCTTGCAACCGGGCGGCGCATTGCGTGTCGCCAGCCCCGGAGCGACGGTCGAGTTTGTCCAGGGCCGGCTGCGTTTTGTCGGCAGCCTCAGCGTCGACGCGGTCGACATCTCTTCGCGCCTGACCACACTCGACGTGCTCGGCAGCTACCGCGTCGTGATCAACGGCGGCGAAGGTGGCGAGACCACCGCGCTACAGCTGAGCACGCTGGCCGGTGCGCTGCAACTCTCCGGCCGCGGCCAGTGGGCCGGCGCCAAGCTGCGATTCACCGGCGAGGCGACGGTCGCCGAAGGCGCCGAGGCCGCGTTGAATAACTTGCTGAATATCATCGGCCGCCGCCAGGGCGTGCGGTCGATCATCTCGATCGGATGACCATGCACCCGCCGCGCCTGACCCGTTGTGCGCTCCACCTGGCGATCAGCGCCGGCCTCGTCCTGCCGCCGCCGTTTGCAACGTTGGCCGCAGCGCAGAACACCACGCCATCGGCCGGCAGCGCAGCACGCGCGCCGCCCCCTGGTCACAGCCCGGCGCTGCGCTCACGGGCGCCGGTGACGGTGAATTTTGTGAACGCCGATATCGAAGCCGTGACCCGCGCCTTCGCCGCGATGATCAACCGGCAGATCGCCGTCGACCCGCGCGTCAAAGGCAACATCACGGTCTACAGCGAGCAACCGCTGACGATCCGCGAGGCCTACCTCAACTACCTCTCGGCCTTGCGCGGGCTGGGGTTTGCGATGGTCGAAAACGGCGGCCTGCTCAAGCTCGTGCCCGAGGCCGATGCGAAGCTGCAAGCCGGCACGGTGGAGATCGGCGAGCCGGGCATTCGCGGCGACCAGGTGCTGACCCAGATCTTCACGCTGCGCCACGAAAACCCGAACAACCTGGTGCCGATCCTGCGCCCGCTGATCAGCGCCAACAATACGATCAACGTCAACCCGGGCACCAGCGCGCTGATCATCACCGACTACGCCGACAACCTGGTGCGCATCGGCAAGATCGTCGCTGCGCTCGACCAACCGGCGGCCACCGACCTCGAGGTCATCCCGCTCAAACATGCCCTCGCCGCCGATCTGGCGCCGCTGGTGCAGCGACTGTCCGACGGCAGTGCCGGCGGTGGCCTGCCCGGGGTGCCGGTGGCCGGCGGTGCGGCGACGGTGATCGCCGATTCGCGCCACAACGCGCTCATCATTCGCGCGCCCAACGCGGCGCGGTTGGCGACGATCCGCAACGTCATCGACAAGCTCGACCGGCCGACCCAAGGTGGCGGGCCGGCCGGCAACGTCTGGGTCGTGCATCTGAAAAATGCCGATGCCACGCGACTCGCAACGGTGCTGCGCGCGGCCTTCGCGACGACCCCCGGCGGGGCCGCGGGTGGTGGTGGCGGTGGTGCGACACAAACGGTGACCGCGGTGGCCCCCGCAGCGGCCGGCGGGCCGTCGGCACAATCGACGGCGCCGATCTCGGCGTCGGCAGCGCCATCGACTGGCGGTTTTGTGCAGGCCGACCCGTCGACCAACTCGCTCATCATCTCCGCGCCCGAGCCACTGTACCGCCAGGTGCGCACGATGATCGAACAGCTCGATACCCGCCGCGCGCAGGTGTATATCGAAAGCATGATCGTCGAAGTCTCGGGCGACAACGCGGCCGACTTCGGCTTCCAGTGGCAAGGCATCCTGGGCAACCGTGGCAGCGACAACCTGCTCGCCGGCGGCACCAATTTCACCGGCCCGGCGGGCGGCAACATCATCAGCCTGCAGACCGGCGCCGCGGCCGGCCAGATCTCGCTCGGCCAGGGCGTCAATATCGGCTTGATCCGCAATTTCGGCGGCACCTACGCACTCGCCGCGATCGCGCGCGCACTGCAAAGCCAGACCAATACGAATATTGTCAGCACGCCGAACCAGATCACGCTGGACAACGAAGAAGCGAAAATCGTCGTCGGCAGCAATGTGCCCTTCATCACCGGGCAGTTCACCAACACGGGCACCGCAACGACGAGCCCGTTCCAGACGATCGAACGCAAGGATGTCGGCCTGACGCTGCGTGTCAAACCGCAGATCGGCGAAAGTGGCACCGTGCGCATGTCGATCTTTCTCGAATCGTCCAGCGTCGCCGAGAAGGTCGCACCCGGCACGACCAACGCCGGCCCGTCGACCAACAAGCGCCAGATCGAGTCCAACGTCGTCGTCGACGACGGCGGCATCATCGTGCTCGGCGGCCTGATCGAAGACCGCTTCAGTGAAACCAAGTCGAAGGTGCCGCTGCTTGGCGACCTGCCCTGGGTCGGCGGCCTGTTCCGCAGCGAAACCCGGTCGAAGACCCGTACCAACCTGATGGTCTTCTTGCGCCCGACGGTGCTGCGTGATGCCGCCAGCACCGACAAGCTCTCGATCGACCGTTACGACTTCATGCGCGGCCAGCAGCAAAGTTCGCAACCGGCGCCGAGCATCGTGATGCCGATCAACGAGGCCCCCGTGCTGCCGCCGGTGACGACGCCCACGACAACACCGCCCACCGCGCCCGCACCCGGGCCTGCCGCTGCACCCGCGCGGCCGGCATCGACGCCGGGCAACTGATCAATACCGAGCGACTGATGGGCTTTCGCCACCCCCTGCCCTACACCTTCGCCAAGGCGAATACGCTGCTGCTCGAAGACGACGGCAAGCAGCTCGTGTTGTGGGCCGGCGAGACGAGCTCGCTGGCCGCGATCGGCGAAGTCCAGCGCCTGTACGCGGTCAACGCTACCGAGCGCGAACCCACCGACACGCTGGCGCAACGCATCGCGGTCGCGTATGCGGGCGGCGAATCGAGCGCCGCTGCGGTGGTCGGTGAAGTCGAGAGCGCGGTTGATTTGTCGCGCCTGATGCAGGAGCTGCCGGCGGTTGAAGACCTGCTCGAAGCCGCCGACGACGCGCCGATCATCCGCATGCTCAATGCGCTGCTGACGCAGGCCGCGAAGGACGGCGCCAGCGATATCCACATCGAGCCTTATGAACGTTCGAGCTCGGTGCGGTTCAGAGTCGACGGCACGTTGCGCGAAGTGGTGCAGCCGAACAAGGCGCTGCACGCCGCGTTGATCTCGCGTCTGAAGATCATGGCCGAGCTCGATATCGCCGAAAAACGTTTGCCGCAGGACGGCCGCATCAGCTTGCGCATCGGCGGGCGCGCGAT
>JANOKR010000267.1:0-2913 GCA_031419315.1 Betaproteobacteria bacterium | reverse complement strand
GGGCGAGTAGGCGCCGCCGAGAAGCACAGGATTCCTGGCCGCGCGCGCAGCGCGCTTCGTGCTCTGACTTGTGGCCGACTGTTTGAACGTAGCGAGCGCAGCGAACGAAGTGAGTTCGGCCACAGGCCAGAAATCCGAGCATCGCAGGGCACCCGCAGCGCAGCGTAGGGCAAGCCTTCCGAGCCCCGACTGCGCCCCGCCCGGCGCCTTGCGCGCGCCGACATCTCGCCGATAGCCGCGCGACAACCAGGGTTTCCGCGAGTGAAAGTTCAGAGCCGTTGCCGACCTGCAACCCGTTGCGTTGAACCAAGCTAACGAATCAGGCCAGGATCAGGCTCGCCCCCTTCTCGGCGATCATGATCGTCGGGCTTGCGGTATTGCCGGACACGATCACCGGCATCACCGATGCGTCGATGACACGCAGGCCGGCCACGCCGCGCACGCGCAACTGTGCGTCGACAACCGCCAGCGCATCACCATCAGGCCCCATGCGCGCGCTGCCGACCGGGTGGAAGATGGTGCCGGCCTTGGCTTTTGCCGCATCAAGCAAACCCGCATCGTCGTTGTCGTGCAGCGCCGGCCCGGGCCACTGCTCCTGCGGCCGATAACGCGCCATCGCAGCGGCAGCGACGATGCGGCGGGTGAGCTTCATCGCAGCCACGACGATCATCCGGTCGCGGTCGGTGTCGAGATAGTTCATCAGGATCTTTGGCGCTGTTGCGGCGTCGGGTCCGGCCAGCCGCAGGCTGCCGCGGCTGGTTGGCCGCAGGTCGTAAAAGATCATCGTCAAGCCTGGGAAGTTGTCGAACGCGGCGTCGAATGCCGGGCGCGAAAAAGCGAGCACGTTGTAGCCGATGTCGGCGCGTTCGACGGTTGGCGACGAGCGCGCAAAAAGCCCCAGCTGGCACGGCGCCATCGTCAACGGGCCGCGTCGTGTGAGGGCATATTGCAGCGCCATCCAGGCCAGCGACAGGCGCGAATTCATGCGCTCGTTGAGCGTCGCTGCGCCCTGCAGCCGCCAGCGCATCGCGAGTTGCAAATGGTCGTGCAGGTTCTGGCCGACACCGGGCAGGTCGGCACGCACGCCGATGCCCAACTCGGCCAGGTGCGCGGCCGGCCCGATGCCCGACAGCAGCAACAACTGCGGTGTGCCGATCGCGCCGGCGCAGATCAGCACCTCGGCGCTGGCCACGGCGTGGTGGCGGCCGCCGGCAGCGTCGCGCCAGGTGACACCGCTGGCGCGTTGGTCGTCGACGCGGCTGTCAAAAGCGATGCGCTCGGCAAGCGCGCCGGTGACCACACGCAGGTTCTTGCGCCGCAGCGCGGGTTTGAGGTAAGCGTCGGCGGCACTCCAGCGCCGGCCGGCTTTTTGGTTGACGTGGATCGGCCCGACACCTTCGTTGTCGCCGGTATTGAAGTCGGCCACCGCCGGGATGCCGGATTGCGTTGCGGCGGCCTGCAAATCGTCGAGAAACGGCCAGTGCATGCGCGGCGCATCGATGTGCCATTCACCACCGACACCATGCAGCGCGCTGGCGCCGAGGACATGGTCTTCGCTGCGTTTGAAAAGCGGCAGGACTTCATTCCAGCCCCAGCCGGGCAGGCCGAGTGACTGCCAGTCGTCGTAGTCGGCGGCCTGGCCGCGGATCGCGACCATGCCGTTGATCGCTGTCGATCCGCCGAGCACCTTGCCGCGTGGATGGCGGATGACGCGGCCGCCCAGGCCGGGTTCGGGGGCGCCGTCAAAACACCAGTCGTAGCGCGGATTGCCGATCGTGTACCGGTAACCGACCGGCACCCGGAACCAGGGTGAATCATCGGCGCCGCCGGCTTCGAGCAACAACACCCGATGCCGGCCATCGGTGCTGAGCCGGTTCGCGAGCACGCAGCCCGCAGCGCCGGCGCCGACGATGATGAAATCGAAACGGCCTTCGTCGACAGCGCTGCTGGGTGCTGCGCTGTGCTTGTCGCTGTGACTGCCGGCCGCCGCCGCGCTCACTGCTTCGGGATGCCGATGCGCGTGACCAGCGCACCCCAGCGTGCGTGCGAGTCACGCACTTCGCGCATCAGCTCTTCGGGGGTCGAGGCTTCGGCGGTGTAGGCGCCGGTCTTGAAGAAGTCCTGCACCATCGGCTGCGCGATCGATTGCGCCAGCGCGGCGTTGAGCTTTTTCACGACATCGGGCGCCATGCCCTTGGGGCCGAACCAGCCGAGGAAGCTGGTGATGTCGACATCCCTGACACCTTGCTCCAGCACCGTCGGCACATCGGGCAGAAAGGGGCTGCGTGCCGGCGAGGCGACGCCGATGATGCGGGCCTTGCCACTCCTGCTGTTCTGGATCGCTGCCGGCGCAGCATCAAAGGCGACCTGGACGCGGCCTTCGAGCAGGTCGGCGGCGAGGTCGGCACCGCCCTTGTACGGGATGTGCTCCATCTGGATGCCGGCGTTGGCCTTGAAGGTCTCGCCGAAGATATGCGCCGAGGTGCCGGTGCCGAACGAGGCGTAACTCAGCTTGCCAGGGTTGGCCTTGGCATAGGTGATCAGCTCCTGCACATTCTTGATGCCGGTGGCCGCATTGACGACGATCACCAACGGACCCTTGGCGCCGATCGTGATCGGCGTGAAGTCGGTGAAGGGGTCGAAGGTCGCGGCCTTCAGCGTGTGCGGAATCTGCGCCATCGTCGAGCTCGCGCTGTAGAAGATCGTGTGGCCGTCGGGCGCCGAGCGCAGCACTTCGGCGGCGGCGAGCAGGGTGCCGGCGCCGGGTTTGTTTTCGATGACCACCGGCACACCCAGGATTTCGGCGAGCTTGGGCGTCACCGCACGCGCTTGCGCATCGACGCCGATGCCTGGCGGGAAGGCGACGATGACGCGGATCGGCTTGTCCTTGATCGGGAAATTGCTCTGCGCCGC